>JBDTMO010000197.1:0-8844 GCA_039934235.1 bacterium
CGGTCTGACGACGGGACGAAACAAGCCGTGGACGGAAGAGGAATTGCAGCGCGCGCGGCGTTAGGCGTTCGGCTTGACAGCGTAACAACAAATGCAGGTCCTTCGCTTTGCTCAGGACGACAACCAAAGCCAGACAAACTTCAACAAGGTGTCACACACATGAGCAACCCCACTCGGCGGGACCTCCTCAAGACGTCCGCGGGAATCGTGACCGCACTGGCCGCGAGCTCGCTGTTTCCATTCAAACTCGGCGCGGCCGTTCACACCGCGCGTCGCGGACGGAGTGTCGCGCGCCTACGGTTCGGCGTGGTTGGATTGAATCACGGCCACATCAACAGCCAGGTGGACGCGACGACGAAAGGCGGCGGCGAGCTCGTGTCATTCTTCGCGAAGGAGCCCGCGCTGCGCGATGCGTTCGCGAGGCGCTATCCCAACGCGAAGGTGGCGAAGGACGAGCGCGAGGTCCTCGAAGATCCCACGATTCAACTCGTGCTCTCGGCGTCCATTCCTGTCGAGCGCGCGCCGCTTGGCATTCGCGTTATGCAGCACGGTAAGGACTTCATGTCCGATAAGCCGGGCATCACGACGGCCGAGCAGTTGGCCGAGGCGCGGCGTGTGCAGGCGGCGACGAAGCGCATTTACTCGATCATGTATAGCGAGCGTTTCGAAGTCGGAGCCGCGGTAAAGGCCGGCGATCTCGTGAAGGCGGGCGCGATCGGCAAGGTCATCCAGACGGTTGGGCTTGGGCCGCATCGGATCAGCGCGCCGTCGCGTCCCGAGTGGTTCTGGGACACGAAGAACTACGGCGGCATTCTGTGCGACATCGCGTCGCATCAGTTCGACCAGTTCCTGTTCTTCACCGGTTCGACGACGGGCGAGGTCGTCGCGTCGCAGGTTCGCAATGTGCGTCATCCCGAGCATCCCAACTTCGAGGACTTCGGCGACGTCATGGTGCATGGGAACGGCGGGAGCGGCTACATCCGTTGCGACTGGTTTACGCCCGATGGGCTTCCCACGTGGGGCGATGGACGTCTCACGATTCTCGGCACTGATGGCTACATCGAGCTGCGGAAGTACGTGGACATCGGCGGCAGCACGCCCGGTGGGGACCATCTCTTCCTCGTGGATGGAAAGGGCGTGCAGAAGATCGATTGCAAGGGCGTCGAAAAGCCGTACGGTCGCCTGCTCGTCGACGATGTGTTGAACCGCACGGAGACGGCGATGACGCAGACGCATTGCTTCCTCGCGACGGAAATGGCGATTACGGCGCAAGCGAAGGCGAAGCACTTACCGGCGTAAGCTCATGTCCAATCCGTCATCGACGAATGGCAAGATCTGCTATATCGAACTTCCGGCGACGGACGTTGCGGCGTCGGCGGCGTTTTACGAGAAGGTCTTCAAGTGGAGCATTCGTCGGCGCGGTGACGGTGCAACGGCGTTTGACGATACGACGGGTCAGGTCAGCGGCGCGTTCGTGACGGGTCGGGCGCCGATGGAACCGGGGCTGCTCGTTTACATCATGGTGGATGACGTTGCGGCGACGGCTGATGTCGTCGCTGCGAACGGCGGGACGATCGTGCAGCCAATCGGCGCGGATGCGCCGGAGATCACGGCACGATTTCGCGACCCGGGCGGGAATGTGTTGGGGTTGTATCAGGAACCAGCTCAGACGGCCTCGTAATAGCCCAAACAAGCGAGCGTCATGACAAGGCTCGGGTGTGTGCGGGTCATTGCGACGTTGTTGATGTGCCCTGCGAGCCTGACTGTCGCTCAGGGCACTGCGACGCGCGATCCGCGGCTCTCGCTCGACGCGTTGCCCGTCACGGCGCGCGTTGACCTTCCTTCATCCGCCGATTGGATGGCTTTCGGATTTGGCTCGGTGTGGGTCGTCAACTATCGCCCCAGTCGAATTTCTCGGGTCGATGCGACGACAAACCGAGTGACGGCCGACATTTCGCTTGGGCGCAACGGCTGTCTCGGCGTCGTGGTCGCGCTTGATCGCGTCTGGGTTCCGACGTGCGGCGACGGTGTCGTGAACGAGATAGACCCGGCAACGGACTCGGTCGTCCGTCGCATCGTGGCGCCGATCAAGAACGGTCGTGAGGGGGCGGTCGCCTTCGCCGATGGCGCGCTCTGGATACCCGACAACGCGAGCGATTCAAACTCGGCGTCCGTTGTCCGTCTCGATCTGCGCAGCGGAGCGATAACGGCTCGTGTGCCCACGGGTCGGCGATCCGATGTCATCGTCGCCGGGTTCGGCAGCGTCTGGGTAGCAAGCAGCGCAGAAAATGTGGTCGTCCGAATTGACGCGTCGACCAATCAAGTGCTGGCGCGGATTCCAGTGGGCCGCTCGCCCAAGTTCATGGCCGCGGGAGAAGGTGCTATCTGGGTGCAGAACCGGTATGAAGGCTCGGTATCCAGGATCGACCCAGCGACGAACCGCGAGGTTGCCCGTATCGCAGCCTGGGCCCCGACGCTGGCCGGTGATATTGCGGTGGGTGGTGGCGCTGTGTGGCTGAGTGTTGGCGGCATGCCTGTGACGCGCATTGATCCGACCACCAACGTCGTTACGCATCAGTATGTCGGCGGCGATGGCATCGACGCGATTCGATGGGGAGCGGGCGCGTTGTGGATCGCTGACCACGCGGTCGGCCAGCTGTGGCGGATCGATCGGCGAATCGTCCCGCGCTGAACACTACCGGTCGGTGCGCGTGACGAGCACGATGCTCGTCCTCCTCGTCGATCGCATCCTGATTCACGTACGAAGCTATCGACCGCACGACCTTTGGATTCTTGGTCGCGTCGGCTCCGAGCCGTGGCCCGAAGCCGGCCGCGCCTCGCCGCGCGTCTCAGCCTCAACTAGCGCATTGAGGGTCCGACTGGGTTGATTCTCGTTCGGCAGGAAGTATTTCTACCTGCTCCGGCGCCGCGCTTTGTCTTGGAGTGGAGAGTAGAACATCAAATTGCCGCCCTGAGCGCAGCGAAGGACGACAACATTCGAGGAGGCATGATGACGCGCACGACCCGACGGTACGTTTTGCTCGCGTTGCTCACAGCATGTTCTCGTGGCGCACCGTCGCCGAATGGCATCGGTCCATCTGCCTCGCCTGTTGTTGCCATCGACGCGGGATCACTCGCCGGGGCTGTCGACACGAGCGGCGTGATGTTGTTCCGCGGCGTTCCGTACGCGGCGCCACCGGTTGGTAACCTGCGCTGGCGGGCTCCGTCTCCCGTTGCCAATTGGAGCGGTACGCGCGCCGCAACGCGACTCGGCAAGAACTGTGTGCAGTCGCAGATCTATAGCGACATCGATGCGTTCGCCGCCGGAGTGTCCGAGGACTGCCTCTACCTCAACGTCTGGACCACGGGACTCGAAGCGGACGCAAAGCGGCCCGTCATGGTGTGGATTTATGGCGGCGGTTACAACGCCGGCTTTGGCGCCGAGGAGCGACATAACGGTGCACGTCTCGCGCAGAAGGGCGCGGTCGTCGTCACGTTGAATTACCGGCTCGGCGCATTCGGCTTCTTCGCGCACCCCGCGCTCGCCGCGGAGTCGCCGCACGGCGCGTCGGGGAACTATGCCATCCTCGACCAGATCGCCGCGCTGCAGTGGGTGCAACGTAACATCGCGCGCTTTGGCGGCGATCCTTCGCGCGTCACGATCTTCGGAGAGTCTGCCGGTGGATCGAGCGTTGGAGCGTTGATCGCATCTCCGCTCGCGAAGGGCCTCTTTCGCGGTGGCGTCATGCAGAGTGGCAACGCGATTGGCGGTGTACGGATCCGCGATTCTGTCTACGCAGAGGGCGTTCGATTCGCGTCGAGCATGGGCGTGAGTGGAACGGGTGCGGACGCGCTTGCGCGACTGCGCGGCATTTCTTCAGACTCGCTTCAGCGCGCGGCGCATCCGCCAGATGGAAAGGGTGGCTTTACGTTCGCATTCTCACCGCGCCTCGTGAGAGACGGCTGGGTGCTCCCGCAGTCGGTCGACTCCGCGCTCGCACTCGGCGCGGCCAACCTCGTGCCTGTCGTCATCGGTGCGAACAGTGGTGAGGGCGACGCCGCGTACGCGACAGCGCGTTCGTTCGCGCGATTGGTGAGTGCGCGAGGCAGCAACGCGTACCTCTACATGTTCTCGCGTGTGGGTGACGACAGCGTGAATCGCGCACGCGGTGCGTATCACAGCGCCGACATCACCTTCGTGTTCGGTCGTGCGCGTCCAATCCTGGAGTCGGCTGGTCGAACTGCGTACGACGCGATGCTTGCTGATGCGATGAGCGACTACTGGGTGTCGTTCGCGGCGAACGGGAAGCCAGGCAAGGGCAATCTTCCTGAATGGCCGTCGTACGACGCAAAGTCCGATGCGTATATGGAGCTTGGTCCGCAGATCGTCGCGCGTAGCGCGTTGCGGCGAGTGGCATACGACTCGCTCGACGCGCGCGGCAGAACGCGAGGCGAGGTGCGTCCCTAGGGAACGTCATCCCGCATGAGCAACCCGACTGTCATCCCGCATGAGCAACGCGAATGTCGGGATCTCATGTCTCTGCTCCGTAGCATGCTTCGAGGGCCGCTAAGGTGGATCCCGACACGCGCTTCGCACGTGCGGGATGACAGACGTGCAGATCCTTCGACTCGCTACGCTCGCTCAGGATGACAAGTCGCCTAACGCGTCACGCGCCATCTTACCTTGCCAGCGAGTGGATCGGACACCAGACGCGTTCCATCTACTCGTAGCGGAAGGACACTCCCGCCCGGCAGCGCAATGCTCCCGAGCGAAGTTCCGCCGTCCGTGCTGAAAACGCGAAGCTGCACGTCGTTCCAGTTCATCATCGACGTGCTCTGCGCGATCGCCAGATGCGGCAACACGGTGTGGTTCTTCACCAGCAACACAATCGGAATGGGACCCGCAACGATGTCGTGCCACCTCGCGCCCTCATACGCACGACCTGTCTGATAGTCGATCCACATTCCTGGCGGCAGATACACTCGCCGGCCTGGGGTCTCCTCCATCAGCGGCGCGACGAGCAAGTTCGAACCGAACATGTACTCGTCCTCCACCAGCCACGACGTGGGATCCTCCGGATACTCGAAGAACAACGTCCGCAACATGGGCCACCCGTGTGCCGACGACGTTTGTGCCTGCGCATAGATGTACGGCATGAGCGCGTACTTGAGCTCCACCGCGCGACGAAAGTCCGTCACCATTCCTTCGTCGTATTCCCACGGCTCGCGCGGCGGAGCGCCGTGCGTCCGCGTGTGCGACGTAAGGACGCCGAACGCCAGCCACCGCCGATAGAGATCACGCGGCGCGCGCGCGACAAAACCGCCAGCGTCGTGACTCCAGTACGTGAAACCCGATAGTCCAAACGACAGCCCACCACGCAGCTCACCCGCCATCGCCGAATTCGTATTCTCGGCATCACCGCCCCAGTGGAGCGGATAGCGTTGGCTCCCTGCCCACGCACTGCGCGCCCAGATGATGCCGTCGCCCGTTTTCTCCTTGGTGAGATCATAGACAGCGGCGTTATAACGGACGGGATACAAGTTGTGCTCGTACCAACCCGTGCGGCCCGAGTGATACACACCCTCGAGCGGCGCCCCTTCCCCGAAGTCGACCTTGATGGCGCCCACACCCATGTCGAGCAGCGGCGTGAGCTTGGAGCGATACCACGCGACGGACGCCGGGTTCGTGAAATCCAGCACCGCATCTTCAGCCGTGGGACGCCCACCACCATCGTGCACTGTCAGGCCCTGATCGATGAGCTCCTTGAACAGCGGATTCTTCGGTGTGAAGTACGTGTACTGCCAGAGGCTCACGCGGAATCCGTCCTTACGCAGGTCGCGGATCATTGCCGCCGGATCGGTGACGCGCGTTTTAGAGAATTGATAGTCGCTGCGCCAATCCGTCTCGAACCAGCCCGTATCGAGATGCAGGACGTCGGCGGGAATGCGATACTGGCGCAGCTTGGCGGCCACGTCCCGGACTTCTGCTTCCGACTTGTACGTAATGCGACTCATCCACAGCCCGAACGACCACAGCGGCGGAACGGGACTGCGGCCCGTGATCGCCGTATACTCGGAGAGCAGATCTTTGGGCTCGCCAAGAAAGACGAAGACGTCGAGCATCTCGTCGCCGGAATAGATCGTGTTGTGCGAATCGAATTCGGCACCGACGTCGAACGTGACGGGAGCGCTCGTGTGCACGAACATCGCATAGCCGCGACTGCTCATGAAGAACGGCACCGCCTTGTATTGCACGGGACTCTGCACGCCCATGCCGTCGCGAATGAACGCGACGATGCGTTGTCCGCGCTTGTTCAGGCGCGTAAACGTCTCACCAAATCCAAAGATCTTTTCATCGGGCGCCAATTCAAACACCGCAGCGGTGCTCCTGCCGACATCATGCGAACGGCGCACGAACGAGAAGGGCACATACGGCGTGAACGACCGCGGTTCGTTGAGTCGCTGGGTGCGCGTGAGCAGCGCGCCGTGGGCGTCATAGAGCGCAACGCTCCAGGGATTGCGCGTAATGCGCACCTGGCCGAACGCACTGGTGTACGTGACCGTGCTGTCTCCCGACTGAACACGCCACGTGGTGTCGCGAGGTACGGGCCCAGACAACATGATCGAGGGCGGGCCTTCCATCACTGCCGGCGGCAGGTCGCGCGTGTTGAAGCGCAGCCGCAGCGTCCTGGGGCTTACGAACGAGACGTCGAACGGCAGCGCCGGGTCGCGTTCGTATTCCGTGCCGGGAAACTCGTTGGACGTCGCCCTCGAGAAGGGGACGTCCATCTTGTTGAAGTCGAACGACGGCTGCCGGTTGTAGCGGTCCCATTGGAGCGTACCGCGTCCTGTTGCGGCGTCAAATGCCGTGAGCCGGCTGGCCGCGAAGAATGTCTGATTCGGTTTTCTGAAGTCGAGTCCAACGTCGACCAGATCGCCGAGGTTCTGCGCGGCGGCGATAGATGCGCTCGTCAACAGGGCGGCGCCCAGGAGCACGCGCGACGCACTCCGAATGAACAACGACGGCTTTTCACGCATGGTGCATCGAGGTGCGAGGAGCGGTAACTTGGCAACGGTTCTGTTGCTGTCAAGCGTTCAGTAACCTACGCCTCCAGCCCATTCCGACCATGATTGCACGCTCCTCATCGAACGCGCTCACGTTAGTAGCGGCCGCCGCACTGCTCGCGAGTTGTGGGCCGCCAATTGTCGTCGCCACGCCAGTGCCCGCCAGCGCACAATCGAAACGGCCCAACGTCAGCGGCAACTGGCTCTCGGCCACAGAGAACTCCGACGGCACCTTTCGCCGCACGTACTTCACGCTCCGACAGGAGGGTGACCAGATCAATGGCACAATCCGGACGCCCAATGGCTTTCTCCCGATCACCGAGAGCGCGTGGGACAGTACTGGGTTCACGATTGCGAACGTCACGCGGAACGGCGCCAACGAACGACGCACGACGTACGCTGGACGTCTCACCGGCGACACGTTGCGCATCGCGATGCGGCGGCGCGTCGTTCCGCCAGCCGCGGGTAGTCCTCCACCAAGCACGCCTCCCGCGCCGCCTCCGGAGCTCGCGGCGCATCGCGTCCCGCCCGGAGAAGGTGCAATGCCCACGCGCATAACAATACCCGCTCGGCACGTCGTGCCAGACAACGGTATTGGGCGCACCCCCGCGATGGGTTGGAACAGCTGGAACAAGTTCGCGGGGCGTGTTGACGATGCGTCGGTACGGGCGATGGCGGATGCGATGGCCAGCAATGGCATGAGGGAGGCGGGCTACGTCTACATCAACATCGATGACACGTGGGAAGGCGACCAGCGTGATGCCCAGGGCAACATCACGACGAACAAGAAGTTTCCCGACATGAAGGCGCTCGCCGACTACGTGCATGGCAAGGGATTGAAGCTGGGCATTTACTCCTCGCCGGGACCAACGACGTGCGCGGGCTACATCGGCAGCTACGGCCACGAGGCGCAGGACGCGCGCACCTTCGCGGCGTGGGGCATCGACTACCTGAAGTACGACTGGTGTGGCGCAAGCATGTTGCACGGCGTCGAGGATGAGCCCGCGCTCTACCAGATCATGGGCGACGCCCTGCGCGCGACCGGACGGCCGATTCTCTACAGCTTGTGCCAATACGGTGCGTTCGAAGTGTGGAAGTGGGGCGCGGACGTCGGCGGCAACTCATGGCGCACGACGGGCGACATCAGTGACCGGTGGCAGTCGATGGTGAACATCGGATTCCGTCAGGGAGCGCTCGCAGAATACGCGAAGCCAGGACACTTCAACGATCCCGACATGCTGGAGATCGGCAATGGCGGCATGACGGACACGGAGTACAAGACGCACATGAGCTTGTGGTCGATGCTCGCGTCGCCGTTACTCGCGGGCAACGATCTCCGCACGATGACGCCGGCGGTTCACGACATCCTCGTCAACCGCGAAGTCATCGCGATCGATCAGGACGCACTTGGCAAACAGGGATCACGCATCGCGGGTGCAGACAGCACGAAGGAAATCTGGAGCCGGCCGCTCGCCAATGGGGCATATGCCGTCGCCGCGTTCAATCGTGGCGCGGACCCCGTGCAAATGACGATCGACTTTGCCGCCATGGGCATCGACGTTCGTGGCGCGACGGTGCGAGATGTGTGGACCCACAAGAACGTGGTTGTCCGAGGGACGTCTTATACCGAGATGATACCCTCGCACGGTGTACTCATGCTTCAGGTGGGGGCGAAGAAGTAACACCGTCCACCGTCCACCGTCTACCGTCCACCGTTCACATCCCCGTTCACCGTTCACCGTTCACCGTTCACCGTTCACCGTTCACCGTTCACCGTTC
>JBDTMO010000198.1:0-8833 GCA_039934235.1 bacterium
GCCATGCAGGGTCCTGCAGCCAAAGACTGCCGACACCAGCGCCGGGGCCGTAGTCCGCGAGCGTGGGGAAGTGCTCCGTCTTGAAGTTCTGGTACTTGATCGGGTAGCCCATGTTGGCGCCCGGCGCCAGGTAATGCAGGCGCGTGTCCCAGCCGTCGCCGTCGTTCGTATTGTCGCGCGCGTAAACGCGACCGAACGGATCGATGGCAACGTCGTAGATGTTGCGCGTTCCCACCGCGACGATTTCGAGATTGCTCCCGTCCGGGCGCACGCGCACCACCGCGCCGCCGCGATGCTGGATCTGCCGGCCATCGGTGCCCACGGCTCTTATGAAGCCGTAATCGCCAACAGCGACGTACAACCAACCGTCCGGGCCGAGCTCGACGTTGTTGGTCGTGTGGTCCGCGCCGCGGAAATCGAGATCGAAGCCAAGGCCCGTGACGATGTCCGTTGACTCGTCGGCGATGCCGTCGCCATTGGTGTCACGGTATGCGGTCAGCATTGGCGGATGCATGACGTACACGGTCTTGCCGTCCGACACCACGCCACGCGGGCTGTCCATCTCTGCAAAGGTCGTGTACTTGTCGGCGTGACCATCACCGTCCGTATCGACGAGCCGCATCACGCGCCCCACGCCCTTGATCGTGGACAGCGAGAGGTTTGGATCCACGCAAACGAACACCGCTCCATCGGGTGATTCATTCACGCATGTGGGATACATCGCCACCGGTGGGCCGGCGAACAACGACGCCTTGAATCCCGGCGGCGCCTTGAACGACGTCAGGAGCTTCTGCTCGGCAGACGCCTCCACGGGGACCGCTCCGCTCCTTGGAATTGCCTGCGGTCGCGCCGTATTCTGTGCGGGAAACTGTGCACCGGCAACGCGCGTTCCTGCTGAAACCAGCAGCGCTGCGGCGGCGAGTGCAGGGATGGTTCGCGCGCGCACCCGCGCGGCGACCACGACACGATGGTGCAAGTCAGCGAATACCATGGGATCGCGATAGTGAGGCGGAGTCAGGACTGATGAAAGAGACAGCGCGTGCTATTTGCACGCCGCCGGATTCGACTTCATGTAATAGCGTTTGTAATGCTTCGCCTTGCGACCCATGCATCGTGTCGCCATTGGCGATGTGCTTCACGATCGAGTCGCCATTACGAGGGTCTCCGAGTGGACCCACTTGTAACGTTCTATTCATCGGCATTCATACGCCCTCGGCGGCCATCGCGTTGGCGTGATTCCTATTTCAGCGAGCTGAGATACTCCACCACGTCGCGAATCTCCCTCCTCGTCAGCACGCTCCCCATGAGCGGCATGGCGGACGGCCCGTTCACGCGCTTGGCGATGTCCGTTTTCACGATACGCTTTGGCGTGCCCATATCCACCACGATGTAGGCGTCCGTCTCTTCTTTCAGCGTGCCAAACAGCTTCTGCCCATTCTTGAGCGTCACCTGAACAGGGCCAAAGCCCGGAGCGATGCGCGCACTCGGATCGATGAGGGCCTCCAACAACTGCTCTCTGGTCAATCGTGATGCAACGCCGCGCAGCGGCGGACCAACGCTTGCTCCTTCTCCGGTGCCAAAGTTGTGGCACTTCGTGCAAGGCGCGGTCGGGCTCGATACGGCGATACGCATGCCGCGACGCGCGTCGCCTCCGCGCAGTGCGTCCGCATAGGCGACCACAGGCGCAGCGCTCGCGCGCGACTTCTCGAGCGAGTCGAGACGCGCAACCAGGGGCGCATGCTTCGTTGCGCGCGCTGCTTCCGCGACATCGAGTTGGATATCTGGGGCAATCGCGCCTTGCGCCAATTGATCGACGAGCCGCGTCAACATCTCGCGACCCGTCGCACCCTGCACACGCCCCAGCGACGCGAGCGCTGTCTGCTGCTCGGCAATCGACCCCTTCCCGCCAACGACGGATGCCAACAACGCAGTCGTCGTGGCCTCAGGAAGATTGAGCGGAGGAATGGCGCTAAGCGCCGCCGTGCGTACCGTAACCTCCTGATCCTGAAGCGCCGTACGTAGTGCCTCTTCCGTGCGTGAATCGCCCAGTGCCGCGAGCGCGCGAAGCGCGGCGATCCGGACCGGTGCTGCGGGTGCCGAGCGTGCTTTCGCGAAGATGAGCGACGCCGCGCTCTGAAGCCGAAGTCGTCCGACCGCTTCGGCAAGCGCGACTTGCACGCCAGTACTTCCAGTGGTGAACAACGGATCGACAATGGTTGCCAGCGCCGCACGCGCCATGGCCGAATCGCGCTGCACGGGGCCGAGACTCCACCCGTCCACCCGATCGAGCACCGACGGTTTTGGCCACACGCCGAGCACGGAGACCGCCTCGATGCGCATTTCATCATCCGCGGACGCGCGAGCAGCAAACCTCGCGACTCTGCGCGCGGCCTCGTCCGTCCCAACGCGAAGGTTCGCACTGATCACGCGTCGCGTAAGCGGCTCGTTCGCAAACGTGCTGTCGAGCAGTGCCGCGAGCGCCGGTAGTGCGCCCTCGATTCCACCGTCGTCATTGATCGCGCGCGCCGCCTCTGTCACAACCAACTCGTCGCGATCCTTGAGGAAGCCCGCGATGCCCGCGTTGCGCATGCGGCGGAGTGTGACAACCGCGGCGAGACGCACGCCCCGCGACGGATGATTCGTCAGTGCGACCACCGGCTCGGCCACGCCGATGCGCGCGAGCGCAGTCACGCCAGCATGCCGGAGGTAGACGTCCTCGTCATTGTTCTCGGCGAGCATTGCGATGAGCGGCTCGATTGCCGGACGATACTGGATGCGCCCGAGCGCCTCGGCAGCAAAGAAGCGCGGGCGCGGGACGGGGTCCGTCAGCAACGGCATCAACTCGCTGGCTGCTGCGCCGTACCGCAAGTCGCCGATGAGCTTCGCTGCCTGCGCGCGGATTTCCGGATCGCCGTCCTTGAGAAAACCAACGAGCGAGCTCGCGACCGTAGCATCCTTCCGCGCGAGCTGGCCGATTCCCCATAGCCCATGAATTCGCGCGAGCTGATGATGCGTTTGGCGCGCCGAGGCGAGCAGGTCACTCGAAGCACCACGATCGACCAGCTCGAACTGCGCCTTCGTCCGCACACGCATGTCGGCGTGACGAAGGAGCGCGGTCAGGTCAGCGGCAGAGCGTTCCTTGAAACTCGCGGCAATGAGCATGCGCGTTTCCTTGCGCAACGTCGACGTGTCCGCGCCGGGAACGTCGATCTTCCAGACGCGCCCGCGCTCTTTCGGGTCCCAGCCTTCAATCCAGTCAGCGGCGTAAAGGGCGCCGTCCGGGCCGAACTTCACCCCAGTCGTTAGCAGGCCGCGCTCGACCGCCTTGTCTTCCGCAAGGCGGAAACCTGCCCCTTGAGGAGCGAGCGTAAAGCCTTGTACACTGGCTCGCGCCGGCGCACCGGTAAACACGGAGTTGAAGAAATAGCCGCGCCATGCATCGTTCAGCGCCGTCCCTGGGTTGTACGCGAAGCCTGACGGGCCGGCGTGCCATGGAGCGATCGGCGGCGTGATGTACGCCGCCTGGCCGGGAAAGCGCGTCTTGAAGAGGCTCTCATCCATCCAGACTTTATACGAATTGTTGTCTGGATCCACGTACTTGCCGAACTGCCAGTTGATCCGCCAGCCGCTTTCCATACCATCGACGATGTACACCAGTCGCTCGACTTCCCCGGGATGATCACCGTCGTTGTCCGGGCTGATCAGGTTGCCGTACTCGTCGAACGCAAACTCCTGCGGGTTGCGCAGGCCGCTCGCAAAGATCTCCGCTTCGGTTCCGTCCACATTGGCGCGAAGGATCACGCCGCTGTTTGGATTGTAGAGGTGCCGGCCATCACGCGTCGTGATGTTGACTCCCAGGTCGCCCTCTTTCCAGTAGATCCGCCCGTCTGGGCCGATGATCGGCCCTGAAAGTCCATGTCCTCCAAAACCGATGTGGACGCCGGAGCCGTGCGCGAGTGACTCCTTGGTGTCGATGACACCATCGCCATTCGTGTCGCGAAGGCGCCATAGATCAGGTGAGATGGTGAGATAGAGGTCGTTCTTGTACGCCAGGACGCCGTGGGCGACATCCGTCACGAGGTCATTGAAATCCTGCAGGATGTGCTGCGACACGTCCGCGATGCCGTCGCCATTGGTGTCTTCCAGGCGATACACGCCTTCCTTATGCACGGTGAGATCGTGCCAATCGCGCGTGCTATCGCCATTCCAATCCCTCAACCACTGATTCTTCGCGCTGTTTTCAGGAGCCAGCACCCGTTTGTAAAACGCGCGCTTGTCCTCCACGTCCTTGAAGCCGATCGACGGAACCATCCAATCCGGATGCGCCCGGATATCGATTTCGTCGCGGTTGGTGCGCGCCGTTCGCGTGACGTACATGCGCCCCTGATCATCGAACCCAATGCCCGTGGGATCCGACACCATCGTCTCGGGAGCCCACAGCTTCAACTCCAGTCCTGGCGCCATGTCCGCGATAACTGCGTCGCGGCCCAACTTCGCGAGCCGAGCCGCGGAGTCCGGCGAAAACCTGACGACTTCAGGAGCAAATGGCGCCGCCGCCTCGACAACCAGTTCCTTCGTTGTTGAGGGCGCGGGCGGAAGCCCGGGTGCATGCGCGGGTGCCGACTGGCACGCACTCAGCACGCATATGAGACCAACCGACGCACGGCGCATCCAGGGCTCCTTGTTATTCAAGAATCACAAACCAAATGAACAGTATCAGTATTGCCGATGACGAATAGAGGAGCGACCACGGACTCCGAGTGCTGCCGTCGGAATCCGTGGTCGCGCACCACCTGAATTGTCGTGCTCAGTATCCCGGGTTCTGCGCGAGGTTCGGGTTGAGGTCACGCTCGGACTGCGGAATGGGCCACAGATACGCTCGCGCCGGGAATGCACGTGCCGAGGCCGGTTGCGCCGCGGTAACCTTCGTACCTGATGCATTGAGATAGTCGATACCAAAGACCGCCGTTGTCGGCATTACCGTAGCGGCGATCTTCCAGCGGCGAATGTCGAACAGGCGCAGTCCCTCGAACGCGAGTTCGACACGACGCTCATAGCGCACGTCGGCCTCGGTTACCGCCGCGAGCGCCGGCATGCCTGCCCGAACACGCACGAGGTTGATCGCCCCAAGCGCAGACGCATCAGCCTGCCCCAACGCGACCTTCGCCTCGGCGTACATCAGCAATACGTCGGCGTAGCGCATGAGGATCAGGTCGATGCCGCCATTGCCGCGGTCCGACTTGTCCGTGAGGTCGATGTACTTCTTGATGTTGAAACCAGTGACGGAGACATTCTCGTTTCCGAGATTGATCGCCTCTGGTTTCGTCGACAGGCCGACGGGACGCGAGTCGAAGGTACCGCCATCCCACGACGCGCCTGGATAGAGGATCGTCGCGGCCATGCGCGGGTCGCGATTGTCGAACATCGTGCCGCCGGCATTCGGATAAGGAGCCGGGTTGTACAGTGGTGACGTTGTGATCGGCAGGCCATCTGTCATCTGGTATGCGTCGACGAGGCTGCGAATCGGCACCACGTGGCCAGCGGCCGAGTTGGTCGGCGGCCCATACTCGCCGAACATGTTGGCATTCTGTCCTGTTGCCTGCGCGGTCTTGGCATAGCCGCGTACGAAGATGATCTCCTTGCTCCCTTCGCCGGCGTATGAAAAGAGCTGGGCGTAGTTCGGGTGCAGGGAGAACGCTCCTCCATCGATCACCAGCTTGGCGGCGTCCGCAGCAACCTGATTGCGTCCCGCGTACAGAGCGGCACGCGCCTTGAACGCAATGGCGGCCCACTTGGTCGCGCGGCCGACGTCGCTGCCCGTGTAGGAGGCCGGCAGTCCAGCGGCTGCCGCATCGAGATCCAGGATGATCTGGTCGTAGATCTTTGTGGCGGGCGTGTTGGTCAGCGCGCGCGCCTCGGCGTCGGTGACCGGCACGAGCGGCATCGGCACATCGCCGAACATGCTCACGAGCTGCAGGTACATCACACCGCGAAGAAACTTGGTTTCCGCGATGTACCGCGCCTTGCGTCCCGCATCGATCTTTGCGGCCGGAATGCGGTCGATGTTCGCAAGCAGTGTGTTCGTACGCGCCACACCGTTATAAAACTGGACCCACAGGCCGCGCGCGTATGCGCTCTGCGGATCGGACGTTCCGTCGGTGTAGACGTACTTGTTGTCGAACTGGCGATTGACCCCGCCGTTATCCGTCATCCCGTCAAAGGCAATGACGTCGAACCAGCCAGGCAACGCGCTATAGGTGCCGCTGACAAAAAGGACGGCGTCTGCTTCCTGCGTCCAGAAAATTTCGTTGGACACAGTGGTCGGCGAGACGACGCTCAGGAGCTCGTCGGCCGACTGGCAGCCGCCGAGCGTCATCGCCACGACGAGGGCGCTCAGGGTGATGTATCTCGATTTCATCGGATGTGAATGAGATGTGGGCTGCATGGGGTGAGATGCGTGCGTGCTCATCTTAGAAACCAAGGCTCGTTCCGAAGCTGAAATTGCGCGTCTGGTAGTAATAGGTCGCGCGCGTCGAGCCAGGATTCGCTTCCGGTGGTACGATGGACTTGAGCGGCGACCACGTATACACGTTGCTGCCGGCCACGTAGACGCGCACGCTGCTCAACCCGCTCTTGCCTGCCAAGCTGGCCGGGAGCGTATAGCCGAAGTTCAGGTTCTTCAGGCTGAGATACTTGCCGTCGCGCACGTACCAGGAGTTGGAGCCCGGCGCGTTCTGGTTGTGATCCGAGCGGAACACGAACCGCGGCCACTTCGCGTTCGTATTCTCCGGGCTCCACGAATCGAGCAGGTACGTGGAGAAGAAATTTTCCCAGGTCGGACCTTCAATGAGCGCACCGTCGAGGAAGACGTCCTGCTTGCCGACGCCTTGCAGCAGCATGCTCATGTCGAAGTTGCGCCAGGACGCCGATGAGTTCGCGCCGTAGGTGTAATGCGGGAAGTGATCTCCCATGACGATGCGATCGTTTGCGTCGATCTTTCCGTCGCCGTTCTGATCCTTGTAGTGCAGATCGCCGGGGCCTGTCTTGGCGTTCTGGAACGGCGCCGCCGCGACTTCGGCTGCCGTCTGGAAGATGCCGATGGCCTCGATGCCGAAATACGCGTCGATCGGATAGCCGACGCGCCGAATCGACGGGGCGAGATTGGCGTTGATCTGGTCGCCACCCGGCAGGCTCGTGATCCTGTTCTTGTTGTCGGCGATGTTGAATCCGATCGAGTAGTTGAACGACTTCACCGCACTGCGCCAGTTCACCGCCGCTTCCCATCCGGTGTTGGCCACCGACGCCGCATTCACCGTCGCCGCCGTCTGGCCGACGAGCGTGGAAATCGGCACGGCCAGCAGGATGCCATGCGTCTGCTTGTTGTAGAGGTCACCTGTGAACGAGAGCCTGCTCCCCATCAACTCGACGTCGACACCGCCGTTGGTCTGCTCGGTGGTCTCCCAGCCGATGTCCGGATTCGCAATGCGACCCGGCGTTGCGCCTGTCGAGAGCGTGTTGTTGAACGGGTAGTTGCCTGAATTGATGTTGATGGTTTGCTGGAACAGGTAATTGCCGATGGCATCGTTGCCGAGTCGGCCCCATGATCCACGCAGCTTGAGGTCGTTGATGAAGCCGACGTGATTGCGGAAGAACGACTCGTCCGACACACGCCACGCGATCGAAGCCGATGGGAACGTGCCGTACTTGTTGTTCGGGCCAAACCGCGACGAGCCGTCGCGGCTGAGATCCGCTTCGAACAAGTACTTGTTGTTCCAGCCGTAGTTCAACCGGGCGAACTGCCTGACTAGCCGAACAACGGCCGCACCGCTTCCCGTGTTCTGGAACGTCACGTCGCCATTGCCGGGGAGCTGCAGATCGTTGTTGTACGCGCCAGAGCGCTGCGTGAGCGTGCTGTCGAACTCCTGCTGCCGCTGCTCGTAGCCGGTGAGGAGATGGAACGCGTGATTGCCGTAGGAGCGCTCGAACTCACCCGTGAGCTGCGCATCCAGGTTGAAATTTGTGTTGCGCGTATCGATCGACTGGTTGCGGACGTTCGATACCTTGGCAACCGTCGGGTTCACCACTTCGTCGTAGAACGCATACGATGGCAGGAAGTCGAGATTGCGGTTGTCCTTGTTGTCCGCCTCGAATTGTCCGCCGAACCTGAAGCCGTTTTCCAATGCGTAAGTGGCCTGGGTGTTGATCGACGTCGTGATCCAGCGCGCCTTGACGTTCCCCTGCTCCAGCAGCAGTTCGACGGGATTGAACGCGCTTTTGCTCCAGCTGTAACTGCCATCGGCATATCGCGCGAGCGACGTCGGCGGCGTGTCGTGGAACATGCGGAATTCCGCGTCACCCTCGCCGCGCGGACGCACCGTCTTCTCGTTCATCAATGACAGGTTGGTCTGGGCGGTAAGACGCTTGGAGATGTTGAAATTCGAGTTCGCGCGCAGCACGTAGCGCTTGTAGTACGTCTCTGCCCGCAGCACCCCTTCCTGATCGAAGTAGTTCGCGGAGAGCGAGAGGGTGGCGAGATCATTTCCGCCAGCGACACGCACCGTCTGGTCCGCCATCGGTGCCGACTTGTAAATCAACGAGGGCCAGTTGGTATTTGGATACTTGATTGGATCAAGTCCGTTGGCCGTGCTGTCGATGTAACCCTGCGAGTACTTCGCTGCCTGGCCTGAGTTCACGTACACCTGGTTGACCGTTTCGAGCTCGGTCTTGATGTCCACACGTTGCGGCATGTCCTGCGCACTCTGCGTCGCCACGTAGCCGTCGTAGCTGACCTTGAGCCCACCGGTGTTACGGCCGCGACGCGTCTTGACGATCA
>JBDTMO010000199.1:0-8794 GCA_039934235.1 bacterium
TGTCGACAATCTGCGATGCGTACGTCCGAAACTCCGGCAGTAGCGCCTCGGTAAATGCCACGGCCTTGGCCGCGAGCACATGCGGCAACGGACCACCCAGCACGAGCGGGCACCCCTTGTCGACATGCTCCGCGAATTCGCTCGTCGTCAGCACCAGACCGCCGCGAGGCCCGCGCAACGTCTTGTGCGTCGTGGACGTGACGACCTGCGCATGCGCCACGGGGTCGAAGTCTCCCGTGAAAACCTTTCCCGCCACCAGCCCGGCAAAGTGCGCCATGTCGACCATCAGCACGGCGCCAACAGCGTCCGCGATTTCACGCATGCGCGCAAAGTTCACCGACCGCGAGTACGCGCTGTACCCCGCCAGCAGGATCAGCGGCTTCACCTCACGCGCGATCCGTTCGATCTCGGCGTAATCGAGCAGGTGTGTCTCGCGGTTCACGAAGTACGAATGCGATTCGAACATGCGACCCGACACGTTGCGCCGATATCCGTGGCTGAGATGTCCGCCGGAATACAAATCGAGGCCCAACAGCCGTTGATTGCCGAGCGACGCGCGCACCGTGTTCCACTGTTCCTGCGAAAGCTTTGCGGGGTCTGACTCGCCAAGCGCCGCGAGCGCCGGCGTCTCGAGCCGCGCACTCAGGATGGCCCAGAAGGCAACGAGATTCGCGTCGGCGCCACTGTGCGGCTGCACGTACGCGTGCTCGGCACCGAACAACTCGCACGCGCGGTCGGCGGCATAGCTCTCGATGTCATCGACGCTTTCGCACCCCGCGTAAAATCGTTTGCCTGGGACGCCCTCGGCATACTTGTCCGTGAGGAGATTCGCCATCGCCGACTGCACGGCGAGGGACGAATAATTCTCACTCGCGATCAGCTTCACGGCACTTCGCTGGTGCGACAGCTCCTGCACGATGGCTCGCGCGATCTCCGGCGCGCCGCGAGCGACGAGATCCAGATTGGCGAGATAGGCCATCATGCCGAGCGGCAATTCTCCGATCGTCTTGCCCGATGACTTGAGGTACGCTTCGACCAGCGAGGTTTGCGTCATGTATCGCTCGTGAATTCGAACGGTCGCGGCTAGTCGAGGTCGTCTAGGGTGCGGCCCGCAGTGATCGCGGAATCTAACCGCGGCGCGGCGGCGGGCTCCACCCTTGAATTTGCCACGCGCACTGGCAACGAAGCTGCGACGAGTGGCATACTGGGTGGAGGTTGCCACGCTGTCCTGACTGTACGCGCCCAGACCGCGCCGTTCCGCGAACCGCACCCATGAATCGTCGTCATTTCGTCAGCACCGGAGCCACTTCGCTCGCCGCCGGCTGGTTGTCCACGCGGCTGCCGCGCTTGCCTGTCGGCATGGATCGCCCGCGTCCGAGCGCCGCACAACTCGAGTGGCAGCGCGACGAACTCGCGATGTTCCTCCACTTCGGGGTCAATACGTTCACCGATCGCGAATGGGGCGAGGGTCGTGAGGATCCTGCGATTTTCAATCCGACCAACCTGAATGCGCGACAGTGGGCGAAATCCGCGCGCGACGCTGGATTTCGTTCGATGATCCTCACCGCAAAACATCACGACGGCTTCTGTCTCTGGCCCACACTCACGACGACGCACTGCGTCGCCAGTAGCCCATGGCGCGGTGGCAAGGGCGACGTTGTGCGCGAAATGGTCGACGCGTGCCGAGCGGAAGGAATGCGCCCCGGCCTCTATCTCTCGCCGTGGGATCGAAACAATCCTGCGTACGGCGACTCCGCGCGTTACAACGACCTGTACTGCGACCAACTCAGCGAACTCTTGACGAACTACGGTACCATCGCCGAAGTGTGGTTCGATGGCGCCAATGGCGAGGGGCCCAACGGCAAGAAGCAGGTCTACGACTGGCCGCGATTCTTCGCCCTGGTCAAGAAACATCAGCCAGACTCGGTGATTTTCTCCGATGCGGGCCCGGACATTCGCTGGTGCGGCAACGAGAACGGCTCCGGCGGTGATCCGAATTGGTCCACGATGAATCCAGCGGCGGTGCCCTATCCAGGCGCCAGTGGCGACGCCATCATCCCCGCCCTGCAACATGGCGATCCCGCCGGCACGGTGTGGCGTCCCGCCGAAGTGGACACATCGATCAGGCCGGGTTGGTTCTATCATCCGGCCGACGACGCGAAAGTGCGCAGCGTGGACAATCTCGTCGATCTCTACTTCAGCTCTGTCGGCAGAAACGCGAAGCTCCTCCTTAACGTGCCGCCGACGAGAGACGGCCTGCTGCACGCCACCGACGTCGCGCGGCTTACTGGCTTCCGCGACAAGCTGACGTCGTTGACCGGAACAGGCCTCGCGGATGCAGCGCAATCGACGTGGAAACACACGGGACCTCGCACCGCTGAGGCGACGTTGGATCTCGGCCGCTCGGTGCCAGTCGCATTTACGCGACTCGCAGAAAACATTTCCCTCGGCCAGACAGTTTCGCGCTATACGCTCTACTCGGCGGACGCTGGCGATTGGACGGTGCTGTCGCGCGGCACCACGATCGGTTACGCGAAAATGGAGAAGTTCGCGCCGACGTCGATGCGCAAGCTGAAGCTGGTCATAGAAGACGCGGTGGCCACGCCCGAGCCGGTGACCATCACGGTGTAGTCTGTCATCCTGAGCGAGCGCAGCGAGTCGAAGGATCTGCACTTTAGCGTACCACCAACTCACCGCGTAGCCGGATGTCCTTCGACGACGCGCCGATCATCACGCGGAACGCGCCTGGCTCGACCACCCAGCGCATGTCCCGGTCGAGCATCTGAAGCTGTTCGCGGCCGAGCGTAAACGTGACCTCGCGCTCCTCACCTGGCTCGAGATGCACACGCGTGAATCCCTCGAGCTGCATCACAGGACGCGCGACGGAAGCCAACACGTCGCGAATGTAAAGCTGAACCACCTCGTCACCCGCGCGCGCGCTCGTGTTCTTCACTCGACAACGCACCACCGCCGTCCCGCTGGGTGCAATCGCCGCCGGTTCGATTGCGAGCGATGAGTATTCGAAGGTCGAGTAGCTCAGTCCAAAGCCGAACGGAAACAGCGGATATCCGGTGAGATCGAGATAGTCGTCGCCCCGGCCGGTCGGTTTGTGGTAGTAGGACAGTGGCAGCTGACCCTCGGCCACGGGAAACGTGATCGGCAGCCGCCCGGCAGGATTCGCATCGCCGAAGAGGACGTCCGCGACAGCGTGACCTCCCTCTTCGCCAGGATACCACACGTCGATCACACCATCGACGCGGTCGAGCCACCGCGACATCGTGATGGCACTTCCGCCGACGAGCACGACGACGACCGGCTTACCGGTCGCTGCCACACGCTGAATCAGTTCTTCCTGATGCCCAGGAAGGCTCAGCGACGAGCGATCGCGAAACTCGCCTTCTTCGATTCCCGCGACGACGATGGCAACATCACTTCGGCGTGCCGCTGCAACAGCACTATCGATCGTTGCCGACCAGTTGTGCGCGACACCAGCGTCCCAAACGAGCTTTACCCGCGCATTGCCAGTGCTCTCGAAGTATTCGAGTCGTATGTCGTGCGTGCTTCCGGGCGCTAGCGTGACTAGCGCGTAGCGAGCGCCGACTGACTGCTTGTGCCAGTTATCGACAACGAGTTTTCCGTCGAGATAGAGCCGGTAGCCGTCGTTCCCTTCGACACCGATTCGCCGAACGCGCTCGCCCGACTGCGGAACCGTAAGCCGTCCAGTCCACCGAACGGAATACCAATCGAACGGAATGCCGCGCGCAGGTGAGCTCAACGTCCAACCGAAATCGACGCGTGCGTCGGTGCGAATCAGTTGCGGAACGCCATCGAGTGTATTGTTGCTGAAGTACTCTCCCTGCAATCCTGGAACCAGTTTGCCCTCATGAGTCGAAGACAGTTGCTCGCCTGGAACGACGACGGTTTCACGCGTGATGCGTCCAGGGCCAGCGGCGTAGCGAACGCTCGCAGACTTGCCAAGCTTTTCGCGAATGCCGTCGAGAATCGACACAGGGCGAACGCCGGGTCCGCTATAGCCGCCAAGTCGCACGTCACGCGCCTCGGCGCCGATGACGGCGACTGACGACAACGAACGCTTGAGCGGCAAGCGTTGGTGCTCGTTCCGCAACAGCACGATCGACTTGCGCGCGGTCTCGAGCGCGAGGGCACGATGGTCTGCGTGGTCGTTCCAGAACGCTGCGCTGTCCGCATCGACGTATGGGTGTTCGAACAAGCCGAGCTCGAACTTCGCACGCAATACTCTCGTAACGGCCGCATCGATCACCGAATCAGCAATGAGGCCGCGCTGAAATGCTGCGAGGTATGGCCGGTGCTGTTCGAACGACGACTGGAAGACGACGTCGAGTCCAGCCTCGAACGCATCCTTGGTCGCTGTCGCGGTACTCGCTTCCGTAAAGTGCAGCACGGTGGCGCCACCCGTCGCCGCCGCATCGGAAATCACGAAGCCCGAGAAGCTCCATTGCTTCTTCAGGACGTCGGTGAGCAGCATATGACTTTGCGTGGCAGGCGCGCCGTCGACCGAGTTGTACGCGCTCATCACTGAACGCGCGTGTGCACCGACAATCGCCGCCTGGAATGGCGGAAAGAAGACTTCCTCGAGCAACCGACGGCTCGCGTCGATGGGATAACTGTCGCGCCCACCGTCGCCAACGTTCGCGATGAAATGTTTGGGCGTGGTCACGATGCCCGCTCGTTCGAACGGCGCAATGAATGCGCGCCCCATCATCGACGTAAGCACCGGATCCTCACCGTACGTCTCTTCGACGCGTCCCCAGCGCACGTCGTTCGCGAGGTTGATCACGGGCGACAACACCTGGCGAACGCCGCGACTCCCGGCCTCGCGTGCGATCGCCCCAGCCACACGCGCTACGAGCGCGGTGTCCCACGTTGCTGCGAGTGCAATCGCTTGCGGAAAGGAGGTAGCCCCCTCGCGGCCGAGTCCGTGGAGCGCCTCATCGAACGGAATGATCGGAATGCCAAGGCGAGTGCGCTCCACGAAGTAGCGTTGAATGGCATTGATACGCTCGGCCTGATTGCGCGCTGTTGCCGCAGCGCCAGCACCAGTTGCCGGCGAAATCTGCAGTCCGAACACTCCGTGCGAGTAATCGTTCGCTGGGTTGTCGAGATCGCCGGGGATCATGAACACCTGCCAGAACTTTTCTTCGAGCGTCATCCGTCCGACCAGGTCGCGCACTCGATCTGCAACTGGCAATCGCGAGTCGCGATACGGCCCTGCGGCGCGCTCCTGCGCGCGAGCAACCGAGTACGGTGCCAGTAGGGCGAAGGCAAGGAGCGCTGGGTAGAGGCGTCGCACGATTGATTGTGTCGAAGGATGACGGTGATCGGTCCGAGACAAAACTACGGCCCATGCTCTACCGGTGCGACAAACCGTCGTGAACACGCAGATCCGTGTGACGCCGCCAGCCCGGCGTGAGTTGTGCCACGCACACGACACGACTCTCAACCGTCACGCTCATGCGCTCAATGACACGCCAGTCCGCACTCGGATTTACTTTCGCGCTCACACTGCTTGGCGGCTGCAGGGATATCACAGGCTCAACTGTCGCGCAGCTCGCATCCGCGCGAGAGCGGTGGGCCGCGAACGGACCGGCCTCATACGATTTCACCATTTCGTTGTCGTGCTTCTGCGCAACCGATGCCTTGCGGCCCGTTGTCGTCGTGGTGAACAACGGCGTTGTTCAGAGTCGCAAGTACGCCGACACCGGCGCTGACGTGTCTCCGCCGTTTTCCAAGGCGTATTCGCCCATTGAGGAACTGTTCGGCATCGTCGAAGATGCGCAGGCCAGGAACGCTGCGCAGCTGGACGTCACCTACGATCCAGCGCGTGGATATCCGGCTTCCATCGACATCGACTATGTCGCGATGGCCGTTGACGACGAAATCTCGTATAGCGTGAGGGACTTTCACGTCCGTTAGCAGGCGCGGCGCACTCGCGCTCAGCTAAGACGGACGACTATCGGTTGTATGAGCTCGAGTCCATGTCGCGCGTAAGGCTCACTGCCTCCTCGAAACGCGCGAGGGTCTTCTTCCCCGGCCGACGCACCTTGATCTCGACGCCGGCCATGATGGCGAGCCCCGTGATGCGCAGCAGGGGTTGCGATGCGTCGAGCGCGCGCGCGTCGCCGGCATCAGCTTCAAAGCCGCCCATGAACGCGGCACCAAGCACATCGACGCGAACGCCGCGTGGGACAATGATCTCCACGCCGCCCATGAATGCGGTGACATCGATCTCCGTTACGCCCGGCGAAAACCGAGCTTCGCGCAAATCGATCTGCGCCCCGCCCATGACGGCAACCACCTTGAGCGTGCGCGGCACGAGCCAGCTTCCCTTGCGCGCCGCGCCGCCCATGATCGCGAAGACCAGCCCGCGAGCCGGCACCGCTGATGGTGGCGCCATGATCGGCGCAACGCCGGCATCGAGCGCGTCCGGAGACAACGGTTGCAGGCCCTCCAGGAGGCTGTCTAACTGGGCGGGCGTCTGCGCCTGATAGACGAGATCGAGCAACTCCTCCAGCCGCTCGATGCGGATGTGATCCGCGGCAAAATGCAGGCTCAGCGCCTGCGCCACGCGATCCCGCTCTGCGCTGAGTTGCCGCGCACTGGGACTGAAGTGCGGTACCTGACCGGAGAAGCTTTGCATTTGATCAAACACGGGTGGACTGCGATAGTAGCGCAGTCGATCGGGAGGTCAAGCGGCGGCGAGCTCATTGGCTTGTCGACGCCACCGTCGACGCGTATGCTAGCGACTAACCGGCACACTCCCATCTGCGAAGCGCGTACCTCAATTCCTCGATGAAACGTTCGCAACTCAAATCGTTGAGACTACAACGCTGCCTGCTCATCGCCGTCGCTCTTGCGGCGTGCGCGCAGCCGCGTATTGAACCAACACGTGTTGCTGCAACTCCGCCGCTACAACTCTTCATCCTCGCCGGCCAATCGAACATGGCGGGCCGAGGTGTGGTTGAGGCGCAGGATCGCATCGTGAATCCGCGCGTACTGATGCTCGACCGTAGCCTTTCGTGGGTCCCCGCGGTCGACCCCGTGCATTTCGACAAGCCGATCGCCGGGGTCGGGCCGGGGCGCTCCTTCGCGCTGGCGCTCGCGGACGCAGACAGCGCCGCGCGCATTGGACTCGTGCCGGTTGCTCTTGGTGGCTCTCCCATCTCCTCATGGCGGCCAGGCGCTGAAGACGGCGCGACGGGACGGGCTCCGTACGACGACGCGATTGCGCGCGCGAATGCCGCAATGCAGAAAGGAGAGCTCAGGGCAATCCTGTGGCATCAGGGCGAGTCGGACAGTGTCGAACCGCTCTCGAACATGTATGAGAGTCGTCTTCGCACATTCATCGAGCGCTTCCGAAAGGACCTCGGCAAGCCGGACCTACCGTTCCTCATTGGGCAGCTCGGGCACTTCGACCGAGCTCCCTGGAGCGCGGCAAAGTCTCGCGTCGACTCGGCACATCGGAAGCTCGCCGCAGAAATGCGCAACGTGGTGTACGTGTCGTCGGAGGGCTTGAAGGACAAAGGGGATACGACGCACTTCGATTCACCATCCGCGCGCGAGCTCGGTCGCCGCTACGCCGCTGCCTATCTGGCAATGCGTCGGAAGTAAGTCTGTAATCGCGAGCCCGCTGTCATCCTGAGCGAGCGCAGCGAGTCGTTGTCATCCTGAGCGAGCGCAGCGAGTCGTTGTCATCCTGAGCGAGCGCAGCGAGTCGAAGGATCCGCACCTCAGTCCGTACGCCGAGAACGCGCGTCAGACAATTGCGAATGCGCATCGCGGAATGCCTATTTGAGCGTGCCGCAGTCATCTGCTCACTTGGTCAATCCGAAGCCGTCGACATGAAGCGCTCATACCGTCCTTTTACAGCGGCATCCCCGTTCGTCTTAGCGGCGAGCCTGGTCCTCGCCTCCGCAGGCGCGGCAGTCGCACAGAACCCGGCGCCACCTCAGCTCACCCCGGAACAGCAGGCGGCGCGCGCGGCCGCACAGGCGCAAATCAGGACCGCGTCCGAAGCGGATCGGCGCCGGATGCTCGATCTCCTGGGCCTCAAGGATCCCGCACCGTTAGTGCCCGCCCAGACGGACCCCAATCGACGGCCTGAGCTTACACAGCGTGTCGCGGGACCCACCAACAACTGGTACGACAGCACGGGAAACACGTTCGTTCGGTCCCAGTGGGGCAATTGGTCCAACTACGATGAATCGCGGGCGGGACCTACGGCCGCAGCGCCAGATCCGCTCGTCCTCAAGAATGGCTCTCGCGTGACGGACGCTCCAGGCTGGTGGAACAAGCGTCGTCCCGAAATCCTGAACGATTTCCTCACGGAGATATACGGCAAGACGCCGGCATTCACGCCGAAGGTGACGTTCGTGGCCGCGGACGACTCGACGACCTTTTCAGGACGTGCCGTCGTGAGGCGCGTAAAGGGGAGCGTCGACAACTCGCGGTACCCGAAGGCCAAGCCGAGTGTCGACGTCACGCTCTACCTGCCGTGGAACCGAACAGCGCGCGTACCGGTCGTCGTCACCGTTGGCGGGTTCTTCTCCGCGCCAGATCAACTTCCGCCGTCTGTTCAACAGGTGTTGGCAATGGGATGGGCCGCCGCGAGCGTGAACACCGGCAACATTCAGGCAGATAACGGCGCGGGTCTCACCGATGGAATCATCGGCCTGATGGGCGAAGGCAAGCCGCGTAAGGCCGACGACTGGGGCGTGCTCGCGGCGTGGAGTTGGGGCATGAGTCGCGCGCTCGA
>JBDTMO010000200.1:0-8731 GCA_039934235.1 bacterium
TGCGCGATGCATCCGTGTGGGTCGGCGAACGTGAGAGCGTGGTATCACCACTCATCACCCTGCACGTTCGCCGGGGCATCGACTCGCCTTAGCCGATGGCCACGCCGTCGTGCTCGTTCGCGTACAACCCGTCGATGACCTTCTTGTACGTCTTGTCGATCACACGACGCTTCACCTTCATCGTTGGCGTGAGCTCACCACGCTCGATCGAGAAATCGTGCTCGAGCAGCGACACCTTTTTCGGCCGCTCGAAGCCCGCGAGCGACGTGAGCTGGCCCAGTACCTCCTTTTCCATCTTCGCCTGGATCGTCGGCATCTGGAGTAACTGCGCGCGATCCGTCCAGATGATGTCCTTGAGCCGCGAATACTTCTCCAGATTTTCCCAGTTCGGCACGACGAGCACCACCGGGAACTTGCGCTTGTCGCCAATCAGCACCGCTTGCGACACATACTTGTTCGTCTTGATCAGGTTCTCGATTGGCTGCGGCGCGATGTTCTTGCCGCCCGCCGTGACGATGATGTCCTTCTTGCGGTCGGTGATCGCGACGAAGTCATCACGGATCTCCCCAATATCGCCCGTATGGAACCAGCCGTCCCGATCAATGGCGTCCGCGGTCGCATCCGGCTTGTTGTAATAGCCCTGCATCACGTGCGGACCACGCGTCAGGATCTCCCCGTCCGACGCAATCTGAACCTCGACACCCGGTACCGCCTTGCCCACTGCTCCAATGCGAAACGCTTGTGGTGTGTTGACGGAAATAACCGGTGACGTCTCGGTTAGACCATAGCCTTCGAGAATCACGAGCCCCGCCGCATAGAAGAACTTGTTGATCTCCGCGGCGAGCGGCGCACCGCCCGAAACGAAGTAGCGCAGACGTCCTCCCGTTCGCGCCTGGAGCTTGGAAAACACCAGCTTCTGCGCGATGCGATACTTGAGCGCGAGCAATCCACGCGGCTCGCTACCCGCGAGCTTCACATCAGCCCACTGCTCGGCAACATTGCGCGCCCAGAAGAAGATGCGCTGTTTCGCGGCACCGCCGGCGAGCGCATTCTCCAACACGCGCGCATACATCTTTTCGTACAGCCGCGGGACGGACAATACGAGCGTGGGACGAACCGTCTGCATGTCGATCGGCACAGTGTCGATCGACTCCGCGTAAGCAATCGAGCAGCCCACGTGGAACATCAGGTAGTGGCCCGCCATCCGCTCGAAGATGTGCGAGAGCGGCAGGAAGCTCAGGCCGACTTCATTCGTCAGGAATGGAATGCAGGCCGCTGAGGCCAGCACGTTCGAGAACAAGTTGTCGTGCGAGAGCATCACGCCCTTCGGGTCGCCCGTTGTGCCCGAGGTGTAGATCAGCGTGGCGAGATCATTCGGTCGCACCGCGTCGGCGCCAGCGCGATACGCCGCGCGACGCGTTTCGTCGTCGACCAACTCGCCCATCGATTCGATCTCGGCGAGCGTGTGATCCGCACCAGCATGACGATTGGCGGCAAACGTGATGACGTGCTTGAGGGCGGGGCATTTTTCGCGCATCGCGAGGATCTTCGCCGCCTGCGCTTCATCGCTGACGAAAATCACCACAGATCCAGAATCGCGGATGATGTATGCCGCCTGCTCGGGCGGCAGGTTCGGATACAGTGGCACATCGGTGACCGCGGACGTGACACATGCGTAATCGGCGATGGCCCACTCAGGGCGATTTTCCGAGAAGATCGCGACGCGATCGCCCGACTTTACCCCAAGCTCGCCAAGTCCAAGCGCGGTTCGGCGAACGCGATCCGCAAGCACGCGGCTCGAGATCGGTTGATACACGCCGCCGACTTTATGCTGCAAGGCGTCCGGCTTGTCATGACGCGTGACCGCGTCGAAGAAAAGCTGCGGAAGCGTACCTGGCTGGGAATTGCGCGGTCCACCGGATGATTGCATCGCGGCCTCCGACGAGGTGGCGGACGCAGGAAGCGCGTCCAGAGGTGCTGGCGCGAGTATACCCTCACGGACGCTCGGTCCGCTACGGGAGCCTCCTGATCAGGGCGTCTTCTTCAGCGGCAGCAGGAACTTCACCGGATTGCCCACGATAGTCTCGGAGTGCAACTGGCGCGCGGTTGCCCGGATCTCGACGCTGTTCACGCCGGCCGTGTCAGCCACGATCACGTATCGGGTTGCACTGCCCGAGGCGTCGGTGGTATCGATCGCCCTCGCCTTGTCATTGAACAACGGCAGGGTGGCGTCGTCGACGAGGAAAATCTTCGTGGTGTCCACGGCCGGGTTGCCATTCACCGCCACAATCTGGTAGCGAACGGCGACACCCTGTGTCGGGCTTCGTGTCGCTCCGCGTGCGCCGCTCACGGTTACCTGCAGGGCGCCTTTCGTTACCGCGCCTATGAGCGGCTCGGTGGTCCCGGCACCTACGATTTGATCAGGTTTCGGCACCACGTTCAGCACCGCGTCCACGGTTTGCAGCCGGTCTCCCACGCGGGCCACAAGGTGCACCGCGCGCAGCGAATCGCTCGCGACGAGAAACCCACTTGCATCGATGTGGATGCCAGCGTCTACCGGCGACACGAAATACGTCGCCGTAATGCCGTCGACTGGCTGATTGTTCGTGTCGAACGCCCGCACGTGAAGCGGCGCTGCCCTCCCAAGCGTGTCGCGCAGCGTATCGCCAGCGCTCACAACGAGCCATGGGAGCTCGATCGGCGTGATATAGGCAATCCCATCGGCGAACGTCGGAACATCGCCGCACGACAGCATGACGATCATCGCCGAACAGGCGACGAGGAGACGAGGAGCGAGTGATCTCATGCCAGCTTCGGATCCAGCAATTCAGCGAGTTTGAGGTACGCGAGTGACGCGGGATCATCCGGTGAACGCAGGATCACCGGCTGTCCGGCCGCGAACGCTTCGATGGAGGCCATCGTGCGCGGAATGACCACGTCGAACAGCAGTTCCGGCGGAAGTTGCTCTCGCACATATGCGGCCACCCGCTGCGACACCGCGTTCCCCTCTTCTACCATCGTAAGAAGAATGCCGTCGAGTACGAGCGCCGGGTTGGCGATGGATGCCTCGCGAATGGCGCGGAGAATCTGCGTCGTCGTCTGCAGCGCAAGCGGTTCCGACTGCAACGGCACGATCACATGTTGACTGAATCCCAGCACACGCCGAGTTACTACACCAAGACCCGGCGGAGTGTCCACGATCACCACGTAACCTCGGCTACGCGCGCGATCGAAGAGATCGCCGAGCGTCGGTGATTGTGCAATGCGGGCTTGATACGTCTCGTGCTCCGCCGATTCCGTGACCGAGCCCGCAAGCAGTACTCGGAGCCACGGAAGTGGTGTAGCGAGCACGACATCCTGCAGCTCGTGCGTTCCCTCGAGGACGTCCGCCAGGCCGGCGGGATGTCCATCTCCAGCGAGCCCCACACCGTGCCGCACAGAGCCTTGCGGATCGACGTCGACGAGCAGCGTCTTGCGTCCGCGTCGTGCGAGTGCGCTGGCGAGATTGATGGCAGTTGTCGTCTTGCCGACACCACCCTTCTGGCTGACGACCGACAGGACAGTTCCCACTACGCCTCGGGCTGCTCGGGTGACTCGGCCTGCTTGCCCGCAGCCGACGTGAGTTCGGCGAGCGTCTGCCGAGCATGCCGAACCCAGCGGTCCGCTTCAGGGCCGGTTGGCGGCGCGTCGAGGAACGCCTGGAGATGCGAAGTCGCTTCGGCAATCTCGCCGCGCTTGAGCTGGAGGAACGCCAGCCCGTAGTGAGCGCCAGAGAGCAGCGGATCCGACTCGAGTGCGCGGCGATACGCGCGCACGGCTTCTTCCAGCCGCCCCGTGCGCGAAAACGCGATCGCCATGTTCTGCAGGATGCGCGGATCGTTCGGATGATCGCGCAACGCCAGTCGGTAGGACGTCAGGGCCGCGTCAAAATCTCCCTGTCGTTCCAGGGCGAGCGCCTCGTTCAGGTAGTCGAGCCGCTGGGGCTTGAGCCCATCGTCCGACTTGCCGCCGAGCATGCGGCTCAACCACGACATTCGATGCGTAAACTGGAGGAGGGTCGACCGCGGAGGGCGCCAGAAGAGAAAACCGGCGGGCCCATGAGGCGCAAAGTTAATTCCACGGCGCAGGGGGTACAACAACAATTCTCGACTGTGACGCGATGAATTGAACATCGCTCCACGTGAACCGCTTACTGCGTCCGCGGCGCAGGACTAGCTTAGGCTTCGTCACCCCACCCACCCAAGGAGCGCGCATGTCCCCCCGGCGGACGACGGTCGAGCAGAGCAAGGGAGTCTTCGAGGTGGAATGGCCACTGTTCGGAGAACTCTCTCGCGCGCTCGCCCTCAAGGTGGTGCGCGCCTCGTACGACCCGGAAATCATCGTCGGGATCGCAACGGCAGGCGTTGTGCCCGGTGCGGTGATCTCCGCCATTCTGGATCGAGAGTTTCACTCGATCCTTGTGAGCCGCCGCTACCAAGCCGAGATCGCCCGCGAGGCGCCGGCAATTTTTGGCTCCGCACCCGTGGCGGTTAAGGGAAAACGCGTGCTCATCGTCGACGAGACGTGCGATTCAGGTGCGACAATGCGATTGGCCGTCAGCGCCATCATCGATGCTGGTGCCCGCGAGGTGAAGACGGCCGTGGCGTTCAAGACCGGCGCGTACGAACCGGATTTTCACGCGCTTGCCACCGAGTCGACGATCGTCCTGCCCTGGGACCGCGAGGTGCTGTTTCAGGGCGAGCTGGTGCCGAATCCGCTTTACCGGGAGACGATCGGCGGCTGAGCACCTGAAGCCCTCAAACCGCGAACCCTAAGCGGCCGCTCCAACGGCGTCTTCATACCCAGAACCAGCCGCCATCCCGTCGTAGACCTGCTGTAGCACCTCGGTGCTCCCGAGAAGGAATCGGCACCGTTCGTGTCCCGCCGACCGGCACTCAACTTCCATCACCGCCAGCGGCGCACCGGCTACGCGGCCGAAGAAGTCCGCGAACATGCCCGACGACAGGTGACATCCCGGGTGCTCCAGACCAGCCTCCGGAGTCGACTCGCCCCAGTCGGTGGAGTCGAGCGTCGCCACAGTCTCGTGAAGCTCGCCAACCACGAGCGAACCCCAACCACACTCGCGGAAGAAATCAGTCGCGTAATCCTGGAAGCCATCCATGGACAACGCTTCCGGTTCGCCCGCGCCACGTGCCGCGAGCCAATTCCGGAACGCGTCGAACACAGCGCCGCCACCCGCGTAGCCGGCCTCCTGCAAGTAGCCCGCGGCCGCATATCCCAGGTCGCGCATCAACGCGCCGCGCAAACCCGCGAGCGCATCGCGCGAGACCGCCACCATTCCGCTGTCGATGAGATCCATTTCAGTATCACTCATGCCGTAGTCTTCCGTGTTGACGTCCCGAACACTCCTACCGTCACGATACGTGCCTCACGCCAGGCCCGCTCGGCGGCGCAGCTCGGCTTCATCGATGGTTTCGACACCGAGCGTCCTGGCCTTCTCCAACTTACTGCCGGCATCGTCGCCAACGACGACCGCGGTCGTCGCCTTGGACACTCCGCTGGTAACGCGACCGCCTTGCGACTCGATCAATTCAGTCGCCTCACTGCGCGACATGCTGGGCAGCGTGCCCGTGACGACGAAGGTCATTCCCTTGAATGCCGACCCTGCCGCAACCGATTGGGGCTCGGACATGGTGAGTCCAAACGCCGCCAGCTTCCCCACGAGCTCGACCGCCGACGGATCATGAAAATATGCGACGACCGCCTCGGCAATCGTCGCTCCCATGCCACGCAGCGCAAGAATGTCGTCCACGGTTGCGCACGAAAGCGCATCCATGTTTCCAAAATGACGCGCCAGCAGTTGTGCCGCCGTCTGACCCACATGTCGAATGCCCAGTCCGATGAGCAGGCGCGACAGCGGCTGAGCTTTAGAAGCAGCGAGCGCCTCGATCAGGTTCTCTGCCGATGTATCCGCGAATCGCTCGAGCGCCGTCAACTGTTCGACCGTGAGCGCATACAGATCCGCGACGTCGAAGAGAAGTCCCGCGACGACGAACTGCTGCACACGCGCATACGACAAGCCGCGAATGTCCATCGCGCCGCGCGATGCGAAGTGGACAATCGCCTCGAGCTGACGCGCGGGGCAGCGCACATTCGGACAATAGATCGCGACCTCTTCTTCGTCGCGCTCGACGGGCGTTCCGCATGACGGACAATGCGTGGGGACCGCAGTGACCGCCGGAGGATTCTCAGCGTCGCGCTTGTCCGGCACTGGACCGATGACTTGCGGAATGACGTCGCCCGCTCGCTTTACGAGCACGACGTCGCCAACGCGGAGGTCCTTCGCGCGAATGAGGTCGAAGTTGTGCAGCGTTGCCAGCTTTACGGTCGTACCGCCGATTTCCACTGGCTCCAGCACCGCAAACGGATTCAACGCGCCAGTGCGGCCGACATTCACTTGAATATCGAGCAATCGCGTTTCGGCGATGTCGGGCGCAAACTTTCGCGCGATTGCCCAACGCGGCTCGCGTCCGCCCACGACGCCGAGTTCGTCTTGCAGCCGCAGGTTGTCGACTTTGACGACGCCGCCATCGATTGCAAAATCGAGCTCGGCGCGGAGCCGGTGCTCGACGTCACGTGCCCACTCGTGTACTTCAGAAATCGTCCCGCAACGCATCCGATTGGGCGCAACGGGAATTCCCCATCGCGCCAGCGTGTCGAGCAACTCCCACTGCGTCTCGAACGGAAGCGTGGCCCCCGACGGCGCCGCGACCGTGTAACCGAAGAATCGCAGTGGGCGCTTCGCTGTGTTCGCGGGGTCGAGCTGCCGCAGCGAGCCTGCTGCCGAGTTGCGCGGATTGGCGAACACCGGTTCGCCGGCCGCGACGCGCTCTTCGTTCAGTTTCTCGAAGAGGCTGAAGGGCAGATAGCATTCGCCACGAATTTCCAGCAGCGAAGGCACGTCGTCTCCACGCAATCGAAGCGGGATATCGCGTAGCGTGCGCAGGTTCGCCGTCACGTCTTCGCCCACGATGCCATTGCCGCGCGTGGTGCCCACTGCGAACACGCCATCCTGGTATGTCAGGCTTACGGCAGCGCCGTCGATCTTGAGCTCCGTCACATACCCCGATTCCCGAGCATCGTCGCCGACGAGCCGCGTGATGCGTTCTTCCCACTCCGCGAGCTCCTCTTCATTCATCGCGTTGCCAAGTGAGATCATCGGCACGAGATGCGTATGCTTCGCGAGGGCACCCGAGGGTTCCGCGCCAACGCGCATCGTCGGCGAATCCGCGGTGCGCAGCTCGGGATGTTCCCGCTCGAGCACTACCAGCTCGCGAAACGCGCGGTCGTACTCTGCGTCCGAGAGCGTCGGGCGGTCGAGGAGGTAGTAGTCGTGTGACGCCTGTTGCAACAGCGCGCGCAAGTCCGCCGCGCGACGATCGGGCGCTATCGACATTCTACCGTGTCGTCCAGGGCGAGGCGAAAGACCCGCACGCGCGGTTCAGCCCTGTCGTCGTCCTGAGCGAAGCGAAGGACCTGCACGTGCGGTTCAGCCCTTCGCCTCTTCCTCGAGCACCTGCATCGCGACCGTTACGAGTCGCTCGAGCTCTTGATCCGCGGCCTTTGGCAGCAACGTCTCCGCCCAATTCTGTTCTTCACTGCGCGCATAACGATCGAGTAGCCGCCGCATGAAGCCAATCAGCGCAACGCGCTGCAGCTCCGCCTTTCGACGGGCAAAGTCGACGTCCTGCTGGCTATGCAGCAGCGTTTCGAAGCGATGCGCATTGCGCAGCGCCTTCGCGGTGAGTGATGCGACTTGCTGGCAGAAACCGACGTCGGCTTCGCTGAACGGATCGGCCTCGCGCTCCGTGCGAAGGAAGATTGCCCCGATGACGGAGCCCTCCCACCGAATGGGCACGACGATGATCGAGCGCACGTTCCGTGAATCGAGCGTCGCCTTGATGCTGCGCAGGATCGGATCATTCGGCGCATCGGGAATGAAGACCGTCTCACCGCTCTCGAAGGCGCGCTTCAGCTCGGGATAGCGATTGAGGTCGACGACGAGATTGCGAATCGTCGGATCTTCATAGCTTGCAACGAGACGTACTTCATCCTTGTCGCCCGACAGGAAAATGGCACAGCGATCGAGTCCGAATGTCTCGCCGAGCTTGCGGGCGATTGTCTGCAGGACGTCCACGAAGTGGAGCGACGCCGAAGCTTCCTGCAGGATGTCGACGATCGCGACCAGGTGATTGCGTTCGCGGAGCAGCTCGGCGACTCGCGCGCGGAGCTGTACCGACTCGTCAGCTTCCGGCGGGCGTTGGTCGTCCGTCCTCACTGGCGCCAAAATCTGGTCGTGCGGGAGCGTTTCCATCCTGGCCGGCCTGGTGCGCGTTGAACTCGTCGCTGTCGAAGCGGACCACCTTGTTGCGTCCCGTCTCCTTCGCCACGTACAGCGAATCGTCGGCGGTGCGCACCAGGTCGTCGCACTGCTCGACCTTCGGGTGGGGCCAGCCCGCCACGCCAAAGCTCGCGGTGCGCTGGATGGCCCCTCCGGGAAACGTGAATGTATGGCTCTCGATCCGTTTCCGCACCCTCTCCGCGAAGGTCACGGCGGCGTCCAGCACGGTGCCGGGGAGTAGCAGCATGAACTCCTCGCCCCCGTACCGTCCCACCCGGTCGATCTCGCGCGCCTCCTCCTTCAGGATGGCCGCCAGCTGCTTGAGGACTT
>JBDTMO010000201.1:0-8676 GCA_039934235.1 bacterium
CCTCGTTCGATGGTCAAGCGAACGGTGTTGGGATGCGACTCGTCGGAGAGCGTCGTCTTCTCGAAGCGGTAATCAAGCCCTTCCTGCTCGGCAATCTCGAGCGCCGTGCGTAACCGTTCGTCGTCGGGACGAAAACCCATCAGGCCTCCAACGATTGCCTTGTCCGTTCCGTGGCCTTCACCGGTGCGGGCGAACGACCCATGCAGTTCCGCACGAGCGCGCTCTGGCGTGCCTCCAACGAGACCGCGTGCGAGCAGCCCGAGCCGACACGCGCCCGCCGTGTGCGACGACGAGGGGCCGACCATGACGGGACCGATGATGTCGAGGAGTGAGACCAATTGAATGACTGTGCAGGGTTATGGGCGGGTGCAGATCCTTCGACTCGCTGCGCTCGCTCAGGATGACAAAACGTCAGCCGACTTTGCGCTGACGGATGTGCTTTTTCAGCATCGGTTTCAGGTAATGCCCCGTATGTGACGCTTCGATCCTGGCAACATCCTCGGGCGTCCCTGCGGCGACGATCGTGCCGCCGCGTGTGCCGCCCTCCGGGCCGAGGTCGATGATCCAATCCGCCGTCTTGATGACGTCCAAATTGTGCTCGATGACGAGCACCGTGTTCCCACGATCGACGAGCCGGTGCAGCACCGTGAGCAACACACGAACGTCCTCGAAGTGAAGGCCCGTCGTTGGTTCGTCGAGGATGTAGAGCGTACGACCTGTGTCGCGCTTGCTGAGCTCCGTCGCGAGCTTGATACGCTGCGCCTCGCCACCAGAGAGCGTCGTGGCGCTCTGGCCGAGATGGATATAACCGAGACCCACGTCGTTCATCGTTTCCAGCTTCTGCCGCACTCGCGGCTGATTCTCGAAGAACGTGGCTGCGTCTTCGACCGTCTGCTCGAGCACATCTGCAATGCTCAGTCCGCGAAAGCGAACCTCGAGTGTCTCTCGATTGTACCGCTTGCCCTTACACACCTCGCACGGCACGTAAACGTCCGGCAGGAAGTGCATCTCGATTTTCACGAGTCCATCGCCCTGACAGGCTTCGCAACGGCCTCCCTTCACATTGAACGAGAAGCGTCCAGGTCCATAGCCACGAATTTTCGCTTCTGGCAATTCGGCAAAGAGCTCGCGAATTGGCGTGAACAACCCGGTGTACGTCGCCGGATTGGAGCGAGGAGTGCGACCGATGGGGCTCTGGTCGATATCGATGACCTTGTCGATGTGCTCGAGGCCCGTGATGCGATCGTGCAGACCGGGAATCACCCGCGCGCGATAGAAGTGCCGAGCGAGCGACTGATGCAGGATGTCTTCGATGAGCGTGCTCTTGCCCGACCCTGACACACCGGTGACAGCCACGAACAACCCCAGGGGGATCTCCGCACTGACATTGCGGAGATTGTGCTCGCGTGCATTCAGGATGCGAATCGTCTTTTTCGCATCGGGCGAACGCCGCTCAGCGGGAACGGGAATCTCCGACTCGCCGCTCAGGTATTTGCCGGTGATCGAGCGTGGATTGCGAATGATTTCGTCGACCGTCCCTGCGGCGATGACCTCGCCGCCATGCTTGCCGGCGCCAGGGCCCATGTCGATGACGTGATCGGCGGCGCGCATCGTCTCCTCGTCGTGTTCGACGACGATGACCGTGTTACCCAGATCGCGCAGCTGCTCCAGCGTGCCGAGGAGTCGCGCGTTGTCGCGCTGGTGCAGTCCGATGGACGGTTCGTCGAGGATGTACAGCACCCCGACCAGCCGCGAACCGATTTGCGTGGCCAACCGAATCCGCTGCGCTTCGCCGCCAGAGAGCGACTCGGCGGACCGGCCGAGTGTGAGATAATCGAGACCGACGTCGACGAGGAAGCGCAGACGTTCGCGCACTTCCTTGAGGATCGGACCGGCGATCTGCACGTCGAGTCCGTTGGCGTGATACTCGTCCTTGATGGGAATCGTGTCGAAGAACGAGAGTGCCTCTGTAATCGCGAAGTCGGTGACCTGGCCGATATTGCGACCATCGATCGTGACGGCGAGTGACTCGGGCTTGAGGCGGTGGCCATGACACTCCGAGCACGGCACGGCGAGCATGTAGGCTTCGAGCTCCATGCGCACCATGTCGGAATCGCTCTCTTCATAGCGACGCTCGACATTCGCGATGATGCCCTCCCACGTCGTATCGCCTTTCTTCTTCTTCGTGGCGGATCCGTCGCCGTGCAGCAAGCAGTCGCGCACCGACTGCGCGAGTTCGCCCCACGCGGCGTTGAGATCGAACTTGAACTGTCGCGCGAGTGTGGGCAGGACGACTTTGCGCAAATAGCCTGTTGGCTCGCCCCATGGGAGCACGACGCCTTCGAGAATCGAGATGCGCGGGTCGCCGAGGACGAGCTCTTCGCTGACGCGTCGCCGAGTGCCGAGTCCGCCGCACTTGGAGCACGCGCCGAACGGCGAGTTGAACGAAAAGTGTCTGGGTTCCAACTCGGGCATCGAGATGCCGCATGTGGGACATCCGTACTTCTCGGAGAACGTCTCTATCGCATTGGTGTCGGCATTGACGACCTCGACGAGCCCTTCGGCGAGCTTGAGTGCGGTCTCGATTGAGTCCGTGAGGCGTCCGCGGTCATCGGCGCGAACGACGAGTCTATCCACGACGACGGAGACATTGTGGTTCTGCCGACGATTGAGCTTCGGCGGATCAGCGACTTCGATGAGCGCGCCGTCGACGTATGCGCGGATGAAGCCCTGCTTGCGCACTGACTCGAACAGTTCGCGGAACTCTCCTTTCCGCCCCTGAATGAGCGGTGCGCGGACTTCGATCTTGGTACCGTCTGGCCAAGCGAGGATCGACTCCGAAATTTGCGCCGGGCTCTGGCGCTGTACTGGGCGGCCGCACGTTGGGCAGTGCGGTGTGCCGCCGCGGGCATACAGGAGCCTGAGATAGTCGTAGATCTCCGTGACCGTTCCGACCGTCGACCGGGGATTGTGGCCAGCGGTTTTTTGTTCAATCGAAATCGCGGGGGACAGCCCTTCGATCGCGTCGACGTCGGGCTTCTCCATGAGGCCAAGAAACTGGCGCGCGTACGCGGAGAGGGACTCGACGTAGCGCCGTTGGCCTTCCGCATAAATTGTGTCGAAGGCCAACGAGGATTTCCCCGAGCCTGACAGCCCCGTGATGACCGTCAGGCGGTCGCGGGGGATAGTTACGTCCACGTTGCGGAGGTTGTGCTCGCGTGCACCGCGGACGATCAGAGCGTCTTCTGCCATAACAAGGAAAGTTCGCTTCAGGACCGGGGAGAGACAAGGCAGCCGAGTCAGGCGTGAGGGGTGCAGATCCTTCGACTCGCTGCGCTCGCTCAGGATGACAAATTTCTCGCTGCGCTCGCTCAGGATGACAAATTTCTCGCTGCGTTCGCTCTGGGAGACAAATTTCTCGCTGCGTTCGCTCTTGGAGTCAAACTTCTCGCTGCGCTCGCTCAGGATGACGGACTTCTCGCTGCGTACGCTCATGATGACAGAAGGACCGTCGCTAGATTACCCCGCGAAGCCTCGCGAAATTCCCACGCCCCCACCCAGGTTCCATGCCCCACACTGACGCCATCGTAGTGATGACGACGCTTGCCTCTGCCGACGAGGCGGTGAAGTTGGTGCGTGCGTTACTCGAGCGACGGCTGATCGCGTGTGGCACGGTGCTTCCGGGTGGACGCTCGATGTATCGATGGCAGGGAAAGATCTCCGACGAACAGGAGGTCGTTGTCTTGCTGAAAACACGCTCGGCTCGGCTCGAAACGCTTCAGCTCGCCTTCAACGAACTGCATCCCTATAAAGTGCCGGAGTTGTTGGCGCTCTCCGTTACCGCCGGTAACGCGAAATACCTGGAGTGGATCAATGCCGAGACGACACTCGCGCTCGCGTGATTCGCGTGCGCCGGAGATGAACAGCAGCATGTCGCATCCAAAGCCCGAACCCCAATCAGCCGCGTCCGATCCAGTGGTCGCTCCGCAGGCGATCCTCGACCTCAATGAGCAGGAGCAGGAGCGTCCGCTCCCTGCAACGGACGAGCGTCCGACGACGCTGGGTCCGGATCCAATCGATCAGGCGAATGACCTGGCGGCACGCGGCGAACTGAGCGCCGCTGTGACGACGTTGCGTGCAGTGCTTGCACGCGAGCCATCGAATGCCAAGGCCCGCGCGGCACTGGCAGGCTTGCTCGAGAAGCGTGGAGACGTGGAGGGCGCGCTCGGTGAATTGGGTCGCGCGCTCGAGAGCGCACCAGATGACGTGACAATCCTGTGCGCGCGGGCCACGGTGCTCGCGTCGCGTGCGCGGTACGACCAGGCGGAAGTGGATCTCCGTCGTGCCGCCAAGCTGAACGACCGCAGCTCGGAAGTGCAGGTGCAGCTCGGCATCCTGTTTTCCAAGCGTGCGCGTTGGCGCGAAGCGATCGAGCCGCTGCTCGCCGCTGTTGCCGCCGACCCCAAACGTGGCGACGCGCACTATTACCTGGGCGAGGCGTACAACCACATCGACGAACTTTCGTCCGCGCTCGAGGCGTATGAAGCGGCGGCGACGCTCCAGCCTGGGAACATGCGCGCGCTGAAGGGAATCGGCATTGTGCTCGACCGGCTCGGTCGTCCCGCGGAAGCGGCGGCGGCGTATCGGCGCGCGCGCGAGTCGCAGAAGCGGTAACGGGGTGGCCGGCCGGTTCGGCACGCGCGGCCTGTTGGCGGCCGGCATACTCGCGCTCTGGATAGGAGGGCTCGGCCTACTCACGCATCGTGAGCTGTTCCGTCCGCACACGGAGCAGCTTGCCGAGGCGGGACTTCGCGTGACGCCAGGTGCGACGTATTTCGCGGTTCTCCAGAAAGGCGAACAGATCGGCTTCGCGTCGACGACTGTCGACACGGCGGACGGCGGTATCACGGTGGCGGACTATCTCGTGGCCGACCTGCCCGTTGCCGGCAAGTTGCATCGTGCCAGTGCGCGTACCACCGTGCGCCTGTCACGCGCACTTCGGGTGAACAGCTTTTCGCTCAACGTGGACGCGGACCTCACGCCGATCAAGGCGGAAGGACGCGTGTTCGGCGATACGCTGTTGCTTCTTACGCTCAAGGGACTCGCGGGTCAGGCGACGGACACGCAGCGGATTCGTCTTAGCGGGCCAATCCTCCTTCCAACGCTGGTGCCACTTGCCATGGCGTTAGGGGATCGCCCGAAAGTGGGCAGGAGCTACACGCTTCCCATCTTTGATCCTACGTCGATGGCCGCGAAGGATGTGCGCGTTGCGGTGCAGGCAGAAAGTGTGTTCGTCCTGCACGACAGCAGTGTCGTCGACCCGGTGTCAGGCCGGTGGCACGGTGAGCTGCCCGATACGATTCGTGCGTGGCGGATGGCAGCGGAAGGAACCACGACGGCGGGCGGGTTCTCGGGCTGGGTGGATGAACAAGGGCGCGTCGTGCTCTCGACGCAACTGCTCGGCCTTACGCTCGAGCGCAGGCCTTACGAAGTGGCATTTGAAAACTGGAAGCAGGATGTCGCAAGGCGCGGCACGCAGGTGTCTGCTGATCGCGACATCTACGAGACGACCGCGATCAGCGCGAATAGAACGCTTCACCAGAATCTTTCGGAGTTGAAGCTTCGGCTTACCGGTGTCGACCTCGAGGGGTTCGATGTAAAGGGGTATCGCCAGCACCTGCGCGGTGACACGCTGACAATCACTCGGGAAGCACCGGCAGCGCTCAAGGCCGCGTACCTGCTTCCCAACGGCGCGAAGTCCACCGTGATGAGCGTGTTCATGGACGCCGAGCCACTGCTCGAAGTGGAGAGCGCGGAGATCAGGGCGCTCGCGGTGCGACTGCGCGGCACGGAGACCGATCCGCGAGTTGTCGCTGAGCGGATAAACAAGTGGCTGTACGATTCGCTCGAAAAGAAGATCACCGTTGGCATTCCGAGTGCGCTCGCGACTTTGCGTAAGCGCAGTGGCGACTGCAACGAGCACACGCAGTTGTACGTTGCGCTCGCGCGGGCCGCGGGTATTCCAGCGCGCGTGGCCGCTGGTCTCGCCTTTCTGGACGGAAAATTTTACTACCATGCCTGGCCGGAAGTCTGGCTCGAGCGTTGGGTCGCCGTCGATCCGACCTTTGGGCAGTTCCCTGCAGACGCGTCGCACCTGCGATTCACGATCGGCGGATTGAGCAAGCAAGCCGAGCTCCTGCGTCTCATGGGTACGCTCAACATCGACGTGCTGTCATCCCGCTAGGAGTCTCCCTCATTCGTCCAACATGATCAGCCTGCGCCAGCTCACCAAGCGGTACGGCAGAAGCTTTACGGCAGTGGACGCGATCGACCTCGAGGTGCCGCAGGGCGAACTCTTTGGGTTCCTCGGGCCGAATGGCGCGGGAAAGACGACGACGCTCCGCATGATCGCGGGTATTCTCAAGCCGACGAGCGGTGCGATCTCGATTGCGGGCGTCGACCTCGCGACGGATCCCATCGGCGCCAAGATGAAGCTCGGCTTCATACCGGACCGGCCATTCATCTACGAGAAACTGACTGGTGCAGAATTTCTGCGCTTCGTCGCCGGGTTGTACGACCAGGAGGGCGCTGAGGTCGAGCATCGTGCGCGCGAACTGTTAGCGCTGTTCGACCTCGAGGAATGGCGCGACGAGTTAGTGGAGAGCTACAGCCATGGCATGCGGCAAAAGCTCATCATCTCGAGCGCGTTTGTGCACCGCCCGATGGTGATTGTCGTCGACGAACCGATGGTGGGCCTGGATCCAAAGGCAGCGAAGATTCTCAAGGATCTCTTTCGCGAGTACACGCGCCGAGGACACACCATCATGATGAGCACGCACACGCTGGAAGTCGCGGAGACGCTGTGCGATCGCGTGGCGATCATCGCGAAGGGAAAGATTCGTGCGTGCGGCACCATGCCGGAGTTGCGTGCGGAGGCAGCGAGCACCGGTGACTCGCAAGGGCTCGAACAGATCTTCCTGCGGCTCACGGGCGAGAACGCGGCGCGCGAGCTCGTCGAGGTCCTGGATGCCTGACGCTGAGGTTCGGCCGAATCCATCGCTCGAGCTATTGCTGTTGCCCAAGTGGCTGACGGCACGTTCGCGGACGATGGCGAACAAGGACGGACGCCAGGCGCGGTTCACAGTACTCGGCGGCATCGGCCTGTTGTTCTGGGTGTTCATCTACATGGTGCTGTACCAGCTGCTCGTGTATTTCCGCAACGTACCCGACCTTGGGCCATTCCTGGCGGGCAAGTTGCTCGGGTTGATCCTCATCGGATTCTTTTCGATCCTGTTGTTGTCGAACATCATCACGGCGCTCTCGAGCTTTTTTCTCGCGAAGGATCTCGACCTGCTTGTCGCCGCGCCGGTGGATTGGCTCACGCTCTACGGCGCGAAGTTGCTGGAGACGGCGGTGGCGTCGAGCTGGATGGTCGTGCTGATGGCTGTCCCGATGTTCGCGGCATTCGGCTTTGCGTATCACGGTGGGTTTGTGTTTCCGCTGCTCGTTATCGCCGTGTTCGTGCCATTTCTCGTCGTGCCGGCGGTTATCGGGAGTGCGATTACGCTGATCCTCGTGAACATTTTTCCGGCGCGCCGCACGCGCGACATCCTGAGCGTTATCGCGGTGCTCGCGGCGGGCGGCGTTGTGTTGTTGTTCCGCATCGTGCGTCCGGAGCGACTCGCGCGCCCCGAGGGATTTCGCTCGCTGGTGGAATTCGTGACGATCCTCCGCACGCCGACGTCGCCGTTTCTCCCGAGCGAATGGGTGCAGCGCTCCGTGCTGGGCTGGTTGAACAACCGGCCCGACTATCTGCCGCTCTACCTGCTGTGGAGCACCGCCGCTGCGGCGTTCGTACTGGGGGCATCGCTCCATCGGACACTGTATATGGATGGATTCAGCAAGGCGCAGGAAAGTGCGCAACGCTGGGCACGGAGCAGCGTGATGGGACGCTTCGGCTATCGCCTGCTGGCGCCGCTGGGAGTGCTGCGGCGGGAGCTCATGCTGAAGGAGCTGCGCCTTTTCTTCCGCGACACCACGCAGTGGTCCCAGCTCATCCTGCTCGCTGTTCTTGTCGTGGTGTACGTGTTCAACATCAAGTATCTGCCGCTGCGCGGAGAGGGCGTCACGTTCTTTTTGCGGAACGTGATTCCATTTTTCAACATCCTGCTGGCCGGATTCGTACTCGCATCGGTGGCGGCGCGCTTCATCTTTCCGAGTGTGTCGCTCGAAGGACGCACGCTCTGGTTGCTGAAGTCCAGCCCAATGCCGATTCGCGATTTGCTCTGGGCAAAATTCTGGGTCGGGACGTTGCCGCTGTTGATCCTTGCGCTCGGCATCATCGGCGTGACGAACGTGTTGCTGCAGGTGAGCGACTTCATGTTTGCGGTGTCGGTGATGACAATCGCCATGATGACGCTGGCACTGTGCGGGATGGCACTTGGATTCGGCACGCTGTATCCGCAATTCGAAACGGAGAACGCGGCGCAGATTCCGACGTCATTCGGCGGACTGTTGTACATGATCGCGTCGGTGGCGCTGATCGCCGCCGTGATCGTACTCGAAGCGCGCCCCGTGTACGGATATCTGTCGGCGCAGTTTTACGGCACGCCGACGTACGTAGGAGAGATGGTGTTGGGATTCGGGCTGGCGGCGGCGTTGTGCATGGCCGCGACG
>JBDTMO010000202.1:0-8659 GCA_039934235.1 bacterium
GAGGCGATGGCCAGTGCCACGAATCCCTTCGGCGACGGTTTCGCCGCAGAGCGCATCATTCGCATCATCGGCGAGACGTTCGAGCAGCGCCGGATCGCGAGCGCGTCATGAAGCCTGTCGTCATCGCGCATGCAGCGGTCGCGCTGCTGCTCCTCTGTCCCAACGCCACACGCGCTCAGGGGCGACCACCAGCCAACTCCATCGAGACGGCGGCCTCGTCGTCGGCGGTGTCTGATGGATACGGCAACTGGGCCGCGCTGAACGTTCGAGCGTCGTTGCAGCCCAGCGCGCGCACAACGCTGATTCCCGAAGTCGCGGTATCACGGCAGTTCCACGACAACGGAACGCTGTTCGCGCTCGGAGTCATTCAAACGTTGGACGACGACTGGTACGCCTTCGTCGCCGCATCGACGAGCGCAGGTGCGTTTTACCTGCCCAGGGCTCGTGGCGTGGCCGTGCTCAATCGAAAGCTGCTGCACAACAGGCGCCTGGTCGTGAATGCTGGCGGATCGTACACGCAGTGGAAGGATGCGCACAGCGATGTCGGACTCTCGGCGGGCGCCGCCTTCTACTTCCCGGCGCCCGTTGTCGTGGAGGTGGGCGCGAACCACAACATCAGTCGTCCCGGTAACGTGACGTCGCAATCGTATTTCGCGGCGGTCACCGAAGGACGGAGTGGCTCACACTATCTCATCGCGCGCGCATCCGGTGGGCGCGAAGCATACGCGTTGATTGGGCCGGCCAACTCCATCACGAACTTCGCCAGTCACGTGGCGTCGCTCACGCTGCGACAGTGGCTCACGCCACGGTCAGGCGTCGTGGTGGGAGCTGAGTATTACACGAATGCGTTCTATCATCGCACCGGCCTTACGCTGGGGGGCTTTTGGAACATCGAGTAGACCGCGCGGCGGTGCAACGCGCGAACATGCTCGCGCCTCTGCGCCATCAGGGCAACCACGGCACCATCATCGATCCGCACCGGTCCATCGCGACCGTGCGCCTTACGCGCGTGGACGTATTGCTCGCTGCTGCGCTTGCCATCGCCACTTCGGTAACAATCGGCTTGAACCTGGGTACCATCGGCAAGCTGTGGACATGGATCTACGTCCGCCTCGCCGGACCACTTGGCTTTACAGGTGGGGTTGGCCAACAGGTGTTCGAAACGCCCCTAATCGCGGACTTCACGATTCCGTATTTCAATACGTCCGCGCCGCTGCCAAGTGAGAGTGTGTGGTGGGTTGCGCTCGTCGTCACCGCGCTGGTGCTGCTGGTGTCGTTCGTCCTGCCGCCATCATGGCTGCCCTTTGCCTACCTGTTGCGGCTCGTCGTTCTCGTGCAGTGCACGGCACTCGCATTCTTTCGCGTCGCGCCTTCGCGCTTCCCGTACGACCTGCCGCACTACATGAGCGCAATGCTTGCCGCAGGCATCGCCGTAATGCTGGTGATCCCCGTCCTCCTCGCGCTGACGTTCTACGTCATCGACGTGGGCGTGCTCCGCAAGATCGTCCTGACCGTGGTGATGCTGGGCCACCTGCTGGTGTTCATCCCACTCCAGTACGCGGTGCACGCGTGGCTCGTGGTGCACGGCACGCTGCTGCTGCTGCCGGTGTTGTTCATGCTGTTCGGTCTCCTGCCCGAAGTCATGATCCTCATCGCGCTCTATGGATGGGGAATGAGCTGGCGCGCCCAGCGTGCCCGCACGAGGCGAGAATGATCATGTTCCTGGACATCTGCTTCTGGCTGCTCGCGTCCATCGTCGTCGTGCTCGTGGTGTACACCATCCGTCACTACGTCTTCACGATGAACCGCCTTTTCGGACGCCAGCGTCATCCGTACGTGGATGTCACCGTCGCACGGTGGCCAAGTGTCACGGTGCTGATCCCCGCGCACAACGAGGAGCTCGTGATCGAGCATATCCTCGATGCGCTCGTGGGTGGCGACTATCCGCACCAGTCGCTCACGATCGTGCCGGTGAACGACCGCTCGACCGACGGCACGCGTGACATCATCACGCGATACGCCGAGCGATATCCAAAGTTGATCTTCCCCCTGCACCGTACGGAGGGCGACACGGGCAAGGCGGCGGCCCTCCGCCAAGCAAGCGCGATGGCGACGGGCGAGATCATCATCGTCTTCGACGCCGACTACGTGCCCGGCGCCGGCCTCCTCAGGCAGCTCGTCGCGCCATTCTTCGATCCGCAGGTGGGCGCGGTGATGGGACGCGTAGTGCCGCTCAACGCCGGCAACAACCTCCTCACCCGCTTGCTCGACCTCGAGCGCTCGGCCGGCTATCAAGTGGACCAGCAGGCGCGCATGAACCTGCGACTCGTGCCGCAGTACGGCGGTACGGTCGGCGGTGTTCGCGGCTCGGCGCTCGCGAGCGTCGGAGGATGGCGCTCGGACACGCTCACGGAAGACACGGATCTTACATACCGGCTGCTGCTGTTCGGATGGGAGATCGTCTACCAGAACCGTTCGGAGTGTTACGAGGAAGTGCCGGAGGAGTGGCCGGCACGCATTCGTCAGATCGCTCGCTGGGCCGATGGACACAACCAGGCCTTCCGCGAGCATGCTGGCGCCGTGCTTCGTGGCGACATGCGCGGCTTCCGCCAGCGGCTCGACGCGCTGCTGCTGCTCGGGGTGTACGGCGTGGCGCCGCTCACGCTGCTTGGATGGATGCTTGCCCTCACGCTGTGGTACGGGGGCCGCAACGTCTCTGGCTGGCTCGCGATCCTGCTGATCGCGTCCTTCACCACCGTGGGAAACTTTGCGGCGTTCTTCGAAGTCGCCGCCGCAGCGCGTCTCGACGGACACAATCGCCGAGTGCGATTGCTTCCGTTCCTGCTGCTGGGGTTTCTGGTGAGCCAGATGGCCGTTGTGCGATCGATGTTCAGGATCAAGCGCCGGCCCAAGGATGGCACCGGCGTCGCGACGGGGCACTGGCACAAGACCCAGCGATACCGGGGAGTGCAAGGCAACAACCTCATCATGGAATCGCGGACGTGGTAGGCCTGGGTGCGGCGCTGCTGCTGATGCTGGCGACGACTGGCTGGTTCCTGCTCGCCATGCTGCCGGCGTTACACGAGCATTTCGCGCGGAAGGACGTCAGTCCACTGCGCGTCGCAAGCGCGGCAGCGGACGTCCGCTACTTCGGGCTGTCCTTCCAGGCGTTCGTAACCAAGCAACTCGCCTCGCTCCGTGGGCGTGCAGGCACGACGCTGCCGCACGTCACCACGCTCACCGACGAATCACCGGCATGGTACGCGCCGCGGCCCGAGGGCGCGTCGTCGCTAACCGAGATCTTCGCGCACGCCAGCGCTGATGAGGTTGCGACAGGACTCGTCGTCATGGCCGAGGGCGGGCTTCACGCGCGGAATGGCGTGCAGGTGTTGAAGGAGTTGTACACTGGTGGATCACTCGACGCGGGGGCGAACTGCATCTTCCGCGCAGTGCTCGCGCAGGACAACGCGACGCTCGGCCCCAATTGCGAAGTGCTGCGCTGGGTGAGCACCGGTGGCACGTTCAGCGCGGGTACGGGTACAGCGCTGTGGGGACGTGCGTCGAGCTGGGGCACAATGTCGCTCAGCGACGGCGTCACCTTCCAGCGCATCGCGGCGCCGCGTATCGAGATGGGCTCGCCTGTACGCGACATTCCCAGGGACATGCGCCGCCGTCCCGAAATGAAGGCGACCGAGAACGTTTCGATCATTGCGTCGCGCTGGTTGGTGACCGGTGACTTCTCCGTTCCTGCCGGCGAGTCCGTGCCGACGGACCTGATTGTGTCGGGAACGCTGCGCGTGGGGAACGGCGCGCAGGTTCATGGTGCCGTGCGATGCGACGTGCTCATTGCCGGCGACGATTGCGTCTTCACGCGCTCCGTGATCGGCGCGAAGCGCCTTGGGTTCGGCGCGGGGTGTCATATCACGGGCCCTATCGTCGTGGAGGGCGAAGCAACGTTTGGCGACGATTCCCGCATCGGCGACAGCGACGCGGCCACGACGATCTCCGCCGTTACAGTTCGCGTGGGAAATGGCGTGGTGGCCTGCGGTGAGGTGTGGGTTCGTCAGCAGGGCATCGTGCTGGCCGTTCGTCCTGAAATCACGACGGCGTCGAGCGCCGCGTGAACATCCTTCATTTTCATTGTCCCTGTTGAAGCCGGAGTCTTTGTGAAGAGAAGCATCCTGCACGTCGTCATTGCGCTGTCGCTGCCAGCGGCGGTCCACGCACAGAACGGCCAGGTCGTCGGCCCAAATGGAGTCGTCGTCGCTGGAGCAGCGGGCAACTGGACACCGGACATCCAGGCGGGAGCGTTCGGGCAGGTCACCACGACCAATGGTCGCTGCGGATTTGGTGGATACTGTGCTGGATCTCTCGAGCTTTCAGTCACCGGCAACCAGCGCGCCAGCGATGGCCAGTATCCGGACTGGGCGTTCTACTCTCTCGCGGCGAATCCGTCCGGCTTTGGAAGCCTGTCGTCGCTCAATGCGTTGTCGTTCGACTGGTATCGTCAGTCCGATCCCACGTGGAACACGACGTACGCGGCGATCGACTGGCCTTACAAGACGCCGGTGCTCAGGCTCACCGTGCAGGACAATGCCGGAAGGTTGAGTGACTTGATATGGGAAGGGTGGTACAACCACGGCGCGGGTGAGGAGCTCAATGGTTCTCCTACGCCGGTGGATCAGTGGATAACGAGCGACGATCTCCAGGGCGGCAACTTCTGGGTGAATCTTCTGCCGAGGTCACCGGGCGAAGAGAACATGTTCCTGGATGCGAACTGCAACTACCAGCCGTTCACGTTCTGGAATGGTGGGGTGCCGGGCTTCACGATCGATCAACTGAGTGGCGCCGGCGGTTGCCTGGATGGTGCGAATTCGCAGATCATGCGCGTGGCAGTGGGCGTCGGCAGCCAGTGGCCGCTGCCGTACCACGGTTTCGTGGACAACGTGCAAATGGGCTTTGAGGGTTCTCAAGAACTGGCGCTCAATACGAACTTCGACGTCACCTCGACGACGACGCCTGAGCCCGCGACGTTGGCGCTCGTGGGCACTGGGCTGCTGGTGGTGTTCGGTGGAGCATCGAGAGGGCGCCGACGCGGTTAGCCCCGCGAGTAATTCACCACGACGTGACGCGATAAGAACAGCGCCACCCGCACGGCGAAACGGCACTACGCGAAACGAGGGGCCCACTTTGTTAGTGAGGCCCCTCGCTTCTAAACTTTTCAGTGCACTGTTGTCGGCGTTCCAGTGCAATCGGGACGGCGGGATTTGAACCCGCGACCCCCTGAACCCCATAATGGAGCAACAGCGTGGTCTCTGCGTGTAAAGTCGTGTGAAATTGCACGTTACGGCACCTGACTACATCCAATTTCGCGAGTGATTTGGCGCCTTTTGTGGCGCAAATCATACCCCACATACCCCGTGGCAAGATGGGATCGGCACGATGCGATTCAGCGCAATATTCTAGAGCCTCAATAACGCCATGGATTCGCTCGACAAGTCCGCGTTACTGATTGGTCGCCCTCTTGACGCAATAACCCAAGCTGCTTATCTTTGATCCAGCCAATCGTGCTGCAGGTCGGAGGCTTTCGCGTCTACGTCCTGCTCCCGCCGCGCGAGCATGGCCCCGCGCACGTGCACGTGAAGAATGCGGGCGGCTACTGCGTCATCGAGTTGGCGACGCTGATTGTGAAGAAGCGCCGCAAGATGCGCGATCACGATGTTGTGGTGGCGGTTTGGCTCGTCGCTGAACACATGGCCGAACTGCTCACTGCTTGGAGGAAGTATCATGGTTAAGCGACCCACCGAGGCAGAGATCCTCGCGCAACTCCCTGCCGCCGACGCACGCGAAACGGCCGAGCGGACGGTGGGCCTCCGTGCAGCTAAGGTCCGCTACGACCGCAAGACTCACCGCTTCGTACTCGAGCTCACGAGCGGGTACCTTGTGGGTGTCCCCACCCGGGCACTCCCGCATCTGGCCGAGGCCACGGCGGCGCAGCTCGCCGAGGTCAAGGTGGATCTTGGCGGGAGCTCCATACGCATCCCAGCGCTCGACGCCGACTACAGCGTGCCCGGTCTCCTGCTCGCGATCACGGCCCGCGAGACCGGCCGACGCGGGGGCTTGGTGCGCAGCAAGGCGAAGTCACTGGCGGCGAAGGTGAACGGCGCCAAGGGCGGCAGGCCACGGAAGACGGCAGGGGCAAGCTAAGCTCTCGCGGCGCTGTGGCTGATGGCGCACGTCCGGATGGCCTTTGCGGAGAGCGGCGAGACGTACAAGCGCGATCAATCACGTGTACGCCTTGCGAGGCACCAGGCTGGCGCCGTCCTTGCCGCGCGGTCTCAGCCACTCGACGAACTTCTCGTCTCGGAAGCAAGCCTCACACGCGGGGTGATCGAGTCTCCTCTTCCGATCAACCAGGACGCCTTTCACGCATCGACTTTGGCGGTGTTTGGAAGCACTGGCTCTCGCTTGCTGTTTCCTACGCGAATGACGACGACCTTCCCGCGGATCGACGTGTGGTCAGCCGCTACTTGGCGCGCGCGGAAAACTTGCTATGGGACTGGCTTACCGTCGTAGGCCGCGGGGGCGGCGAGCTGGCGATCGGCGAGCGTTACCACCGAGCCAGGGGCCTCGAGGCAGCTGGACGGCGCCCCTATCTGGTTCCCTACGGTGCATCAGATGCGTTAGGCGCGATGGGGTACGTCGTTGCGGTGGAGAAGATCATCCACGACTGTCCGGACGTTGCCTGGATCGTTCACGCCAGCGGCAGCGGCGGTACGCAGGCTGGACTGCTGGCCGGGCTCCTGGCGCTCGATCACCCTGCTCGCGTTGTCGGTGTGGATGTCGACGCACAACCGGAACGCGTCGCGGCCGATGTCTGCCGCGTTGGCCGCGAGGCGGCCGCACTGCTCGGCGTCGAGCATCGCTGGCGAGACGAGCGGGTGGAGGCCGTCCCAGGCTGGAGCGCCGGTGCCTACGGTATCGCCGACGCTACGACAGAAGAGGCGATTCGCCTCGCCGCTCGCTGCGAAGCACTCACGCTCGATCCCGTCTACTCCGGAAAGGGTATGGCTGGCTTGATCGGCTTGTCTCGCCAAGGCCGCTTCAAGGGCGGCGGGCCCGTTGTGTGGATTCACACCGGGGGGAGCCCCGGTATCTTCGCCTATCCAACGACGATGACGCGGTTGATTGGTTAGGGAGGTTAGGCACGCGGACAGTCAGGGCTGCACAATGAGCGTTCCGCGAGGGCCGGGGTTCCCGGTCCAGTTGTTGTTGTCGACGAACACGTAGGTGCCCGGCACCTGCGGGACGAACTGATTGCGCACCCCGAAGGGAATGACCATATCGACGGGGGCGGCGCCGGCAGGCAGCGTCGTGAACAGAATAAGCGCCTGACAATCGTAGCCGCTGTACCCCTGGGGTCCGAAATCCAACTCCACAGTGGCCCCAACGCGAACTGTGACGGTGCTCTTGCCGTCGGGACCTTCGAAGGTCGTGGAACCATCGCCGCACTCGATCCCCTTAGCCACCAGCCGAATCACCACATCGGGCGTTCTCCAGGCGGAACCCGTGAATGTCACAAGAGCCCCCCGCACTGTGCTCAACGATGCGGACACGGTGAGAAATCCCGGCGCCGTGGGCAGGAAGGAAACAGTGGCAAACCCCGATTCGTCGGTAACCGCAAACGGTACTCCGGTGCGGGCGCTCACGAGCGTGCCGCTCCCCGACGTGATACGCCAATCGATGGGCACATTCGCCACGCCTCGCTTGCTGCTATCGGTGACCTGAACGATCCACGTGCGCGGGAGCACCGAGTCCACGTGCCCCAACTGTCCGTCTCCGTCGATGAGAACAATGCGAGCCGGAAGGTGGGAGTCCCCGCTGGCCTGCATAGGGGTATCGTGGCCACAAGCGACGAGCGCCAGCGAAGCGAATATGAGGGCGGCGAGCGTCAGCGGTTTGATGGGCGTCAGTGGTTTGGAGTTGGGTGTCATGAGAGGAGCGTCTATTTCGGAAAGTCGCCCAAGCCGGGCAAACCTCCAGCGTCGTATACGCAAACTCCCCAGCAGGGCGGACACGCGACGGGCCTAGCAACAACGCCGGCGTGTATGCAATTTAGTACACATGACTTCTCCTGCGCCCGATCCAATACCGTACTATCTCGCCATCGGAACCGAGATAGAGACCTTCACCACCTGCTTCACACAGAAGCTCCCTGTTCTCCTCAAGGGCGCCACGGGCGTCGGAAAGAGCCGCTTTGTCCAGCACATGGCCGCCCGGCTCAAGCTGCGCGCACGCGAGTGCCTCGAATTATACACCACATTATACACCAGCCCCGTTCACACCGGTGTATGAATGGGGCTGGGCTCGCTTCTAACTGCTTGTCTTTCAATTGTTTGGAAAATCGGGACGGCGGGATTTGAACCCGCGACCCCCTGAACCCCATTGGAGCAACAGCGTGGTCTCTGCGTGTAAAGTCGTGTGAAACTGCACGTTACCGCACCTGACTTCCTGCAGATTCGCGAATGCGTTTGGCGCCTTTTGAGGCGCAAAACATACCCCACATACCCCAACACAGTTGCGTTCGACAGTCACGATTCGAATTTGCGAATTCAAGCATTCTGAATCTGTTGGACAAACGCTCGAACATGCTCGATTG
>JBDTMO010000203.1:0-8626 GCA_039934235.1 bacterium
CGCTGGGGATGGACGAAATCACGCGGGCGCACAGGGGCTGCACGAATTCTACTCCCCGTACGGAATCCAGATGTTCTTCACCTGCGTGGCCTCGCGAAGGAAATCACGCCCCTCTCCCTCGCCGAGTTCCGCCCAGTGACGCGGCTCGAACTCCGCCCAGGTGCGCTTCATGTTGCCCGCACTCGCCAGCTCAACCGCGCGCACACCTTCGCGCGAACCAAAATACCACACCGCATCCACGTCGTCGTGCTCGGCAAGCGTTTTCGCGAGTGAGTCCTTCGCGCCCGTGACGATGTTGATCACTCCTGCAGGCAGATCGGACGTCTCGAGCACCTGATAGAAATCCGTCGCCGCGAGCGGCGAACGCTCAGACGGAATGACCACCACCGTATTGCCCGTGCACATCGCCGGCCCGATAAGCGACACGAGACCCAACAGCGGCGCATCATCGGGACACACGAGACCCATCACGCCAATGGGCTCGTTCATCGCCAGCGCGACACCGCGCAACGGCACTTGATGCACGAGACCGTCATACTTGTCTGCCCACGCCGCATACGTGAATAAACGTTGGACAGACGCGTCCACCTCGGCGGCCCCGGGCTCGCCAGTGAGCGCAGACAACCGCTTCGCAAACTCCTCACTGCGTGCGGCGAGATTCTCCGCGATGTAATACAGGATCTGCGCACGAGAATGCCCGGTCGACTTCGACCAGCCAGCATGCGCCGCGTGCGCCGCTTCCACCGCGTTGCGAATGTCCTTGCGATTGCCCTCGCCCACCTCGCCAATTGCGTGTCCGTCCGCACCGGTGATGCGAATGGAGTAGCCGGAGTCCGGGCGCGCCTGCTTCCCGCCGATGAATAACTTCGCCGTGCGATCTACCAACGGGCCTCGATCCGGATCGTCCAGCTCTGCGGCGCGCTTTATCGGCTTTGCCGACGCGGCAGCCCTGGCCGTCACGCGTGCCGACGCCTTCGCCGCGCGCCCAGCCGCGAGATCATCCGTCACGGACATACGATCGCGCTTGAGATACTCGTACATCCCCTCCCTGCCACCCTCGCGACCAAACCCGGACTCACGATATCCACCAAAGCCAGCCGCCGCGTCGAACAGGTTGGTCGAGTTGATCCACACCACGCCTGCCTTGATCTTCGGCGCAATGTCGAGCGCGAGGTTGATGCTCTCGCTCCATACGGACGCCGCAAGACCGTACTGCGTGTTATTCGCCAGCGCGACCGCTTCACTCGGCGTACGAAACGTCATGGCCACGAGCACGGGTCCAAAAATCTCGACCTGCGCAATGGACGACGACGGCTGCACGTTGGTGAACAGCGTCGGCGGATAGAAGCATCCCTCCGTTGGACACGCCCACGATGGCTGCCAGAAATCGGCGCCTTCCGTACGACCAGCATCGACGAGCGCGCGAATGCGCTCGAGCTGAACGGGCGCGACGATGGCGCCCATATCCACCGATTTGTCCAGCGGCGATCCAAGACGGAGCGTTTCCATGCGCGCGCGGAGCTTTGTGTAAAGACGCTCGGCCACGCCTTCCTGGACGAGCAGGCGCGAGCCCGCGCAGCACACCTGTCCCTGATTGAACCAGATCGCGTCGACAACGCCTTCGACAACAGAGTCGAGATCTGCGTCCTCGAATACGATGAACGGCGACTTTCCGCCCAATTCGAGCGACAGCTTCTTTCCCGAACCGGCCGTCGCCTTCCGGATGATGCGCCCCACTTCCGTAGACCCGGTGAACGCGATCTTATCGATGCCTTCGTGCGCCACGATCGCGGCACCAGTGTCGCCGTCGCCAGTGACGATGTTGAGTACTCCGGCGGGCAGGCCAATGGCGTCGGCCAACTCGCCAAAGACAAGTGCGGTCAGCGGCGTAAACTCGGCAGGCTTGATCACGATGGTGCAACCAGCTGCCAACGCGGGCGCAATCTTCCACGCCATCATCAGCAGCGGAAAATTCCACGGGATGATCTGCCCCACGACACCCGCGCCGTGATAGCCAGGAAATTCGGCATCGAGTAGCTGCGCCCAACCAGCATGGTGGTAGAGGTGCCGAGCGACGAGCGGCACATCGATGTCGCGCGTTTCACGAATGGACTTTCCGTTGTCCATCGTCTCGAGCACGGCAAGCAGGCGCGCGTTGCGCTGCACCGCGCGCGCGAGCGCGTACAGGTAGCGCGCGCGCCCATGTCCGCCCAAAGCCTGCCACGCAGGCAACGCCTTGCGCGCGGCTTTCACCGCGGCGTCCACGTCCTTCCGCGACCCCTGCGACACCGTCGCAATCTTCGTGTTCGTCGCCGGATTGGATACGTCGAAGGGGCTGACGCTCTTCGTCCACGCTCCGCCGATGTAATGGCCGAACTTGGCGTCATGCTTTGCCAGCCATTCCAGCGCAGGCTTGTCCGATTCCGGCGCCGGCCCGTACTCCATCGTTTCGAATGCGTCTCTCACGGTCGTCATGATCACACCATCGGGTGACGGTGCGCCGCGGAATAGCGCCCGGTGACAAAGTGCTCGAGCTGGCGCTCGATGTCGGTAAGCAACGAACTCGCTCCAAAGCGAAACAGGTCGGGCCGCAGCCAGCGATCGCCGAGCTCCTCCTTCATCAGGTAGAGATACTCGAGCGACTGCTTTGCGGTGCGTATGCCGCCAGCGGGCTTATAACCAACCGCGAAGCCGGTGGCTTCGTGATACTCGCGAATCATGCGCACCATCACGAGCGAAAACGGCAGCGTCGCGTTCACGCCTTCCTTACCAGTGCTCGTCTTGATGAAATCGGAGCCCGCCATCATGGCGACCATGCTCGCGCGCGCCACGTTGCCCAGCGTCCCCAACTCGCCGGTGGCGAGAATCGCCTTCATGTGCGCATCGCCGCAGGCTTCGCGAAAGAGCTTCACTTCGTCGTAGAGCGCGGCCCAATTACCGGTGAGCACGTGTCCGCGTGTAATCACGATGTCGATCTCTTTCGCTCCGGCCGCAACGGACGCACGAATCTCTCGCACGCGCTCTTCGAGCGGACTCAACCCAGCGGGAAATCCCGTGCTCACCGCGGCGACGGGAATTCCCGTGCCTTTCAGCGCCTCGACGGCCGTGGCAACCATGGCGTGGTAAACGCAAACGGCCCCGACGGTGAGGTTCAGGTCGGCGACGCCGAGTGCGTCGGCAAGATCGGTCCTGATTGGGCGCGCGGCTTTTGCGCATAGCCTGCGTACGTTGCCGGCCGTGTCGTCGCCGGCCAACGTCGTGAGGTCGATCATTGTAATCGCACGCAGAAGCCAGCCCGCCTGCCACTCCTTTTTTACGGTGCGTCGAGTGGGAATGGTGGCCGCCCGCCGCTCAACAGCGGACCGGTTCACCCTCAGGGCGCGGACAATGTCCAGGTCGAGTGCCGTGCCCGGATTGCGTTCGACGTGCGTTGCGGTGAGGCGTGGCTGCACTGCCTCGGCAGACGAGGCGGGCGCATCGGCTCTGGCGAGCCGGAGCGCGGGTTCCGATTTGGACTGCATGGGGTCCCTGACTGGGATTGGGAGCCTGCGGTGTACTTCGCCGCACGCCCAATCTAGCGGATCGTGACATGTATTCGACAGGACGCTGCGTCCCGCCGCTGCTGAGACTTCAGGCCAAGGACAATGCACTGGCGGTCCCGCTCGCTGCAACTTTCGTATGTACGATCCGACACTAGGTAGACCAGAACTTCCAGGCTCGAACGCAAGATGACCACGCTGGACTACGGCACTCTCTTCCAACTCGCCGGTGATGGACTCGTCGTTGTCGACGCGTCGCGCCGAGTGATCGAAGTCAACGAGGCCTTCGCCAACATGATTGGCGTTGACCGGGCGTCGCTTGTGGGAGTGAATTCGCCGGAGTTGATCACGGGCGTCGAGGTGCAGATCCACGCGCACAGCACATCGGCTGGAGGCGACGGATCGCTCGCCTACCTCGGCCGCCTCCGCCACGCGAACGGATCCGAGATCGCCGTCGAGGTTCTCGCGACCACCATGCCGGATGGCACGACACTCGGCATGGTTCGCGACGTACGCAAACGCGCGCTGGCCGTCGCGCTGCGCTCGGCAAGGGCGATCGCGGAAAATCTCAACATGGCCATCGTCGTCACGGACCCGGAAAACTGCGCCCTGTACGCGAACGAGCACATGGCAGAGCTCACCGGATTTCCCGTCGAGGAAATGGTGGGTCATGATTTCGCCGATTTCGCGGCAACGGATGCCGATCGCGCCGCGATGGACGCGCACATGCGTGGGCGTCGCGAAGGTATCGCGGAAAAGTACGAAATGGAGCACCGCCGCAAGGACGGCTCGACGTTCACGGCAGCGATCTCCGCCTCTCCCATGTTCGACGAGAATGGCGAGGTGGTCGGCTCCGTTGCGGTGATGGACGATGTCACGGAAATGCACGCGCTCGAGCGCGAACGGTCCGAGCGAGAGCGCCGCTATCGCTCGCTCTTCGAAGTCACGCCGCTGCCTACCTGGGTGTACGACATCGAAACGCTGGGTTTTCGCACCGTCAACCCGGCCGCCATTGCGCACTATGGCTATAGCGAAGCGGAATTCCTGAGCATGACCGTGCTCGACATCCTGCCACCGGAAGCGGCACGCAGAATTACGGAAGCACCGCGCACCGCTTCTCGTCTTCCGGTTCCTCCTCGAGACGAGCATCGCAGGAAGGATGGCTCGATCATGCAGGTGGCACTGGTCTCGGAAGAATTCCTGCTCGACGGCCGCGAGTCGCGCATTGTCGTTGCGCAGGACATTACCGACCAGCTTCGCCTGAGCGAGCGGCAGCGCACCGTGGAAGATCAGCTTCGCCTGGCGCAAAAGATGGAAGCAGTGGGCAGCCTCGCCGGCGGCGTCGCACACGATTTCAACAACCTCCTGAGCGTCATGCTCGGCGCGTCCGAGTCGATTGCCCGTGACCTGCCCACCGCCAGCCCACTGCACGAAGACGTTAGGGACATTCGCGAAGCGGCTGAACGCGGGGCGGCGCTGACTCGACAGCTGTTGTCGCTTGGGCGCAAGGAGGTGCGCGCACCCGTCCTGCTGGACATCAATACGGTGGTGGCGAATGTGTCGCGGCTGCTGTTCCGCGCCCTGGGCCCGCAAGTGCGCACGGACGTGCGGGCGGGCGATGGTCCGCACTCTGTCACCGCGGACGCAACGCAGCTCGAGCAGGTCATCGTGAACCTCGCGATCAACGCGCGTGACGCGATGCCCAACGGCGGCACCCTACGAATCATCACGGGAACGCGCGCGCTGGGGGCGGCGGATGCAGCGGCGGTTGGCGTGGAACCGGGGGTCTACGTCACGCTCGCCGTACAGGACAATGGCGTGGGCATGGACGAGGCAACACGCGCCCGGGCGTTTGAACCGTTCTTCACGACGAAGGGTCCGCACCTGGGCACTGGGCTCGGTCTCTCCACCGTGTACGCCATCGCTCGCCAGTCCGGCGGCGGCATTCAACTGGAAAGCGTTGTCGGCGAAGGCACGCGGGTCACCATCTACCTCCCGCGGGCGAATCAAACGCCGCGCCATACACCGGTGTCCACAAGCATGGGTGATCTCCGGTTAGCGGGAAAGCGCGGCCGAGTGCTCCTTGTCGAAGACGAACCTCGCGTGCGTGCGCAGGCTCGACGCCTGCTCGAGCGGTCTGGCTTCGCCGTAACTGATGCGAACGATGGTGCGGAAGGCATCTTCCAGTTTCGCGCGCGCGATGGTGCGGTGGACGTCATCGTGAGCGACGTCATGATGCCGACGATGGGTGGTGTCGAAATGGTCGCGCGGCTGCGTGCGATAGCGCCGGAAGTGCCGGTCGTATTCGTGTCCGGATACACGGCAGACGATCGCGAGCTACCCCTCGACGAGCGAACGCTGTTCGTCCCCAAGCCGTATACGATCACCGTGCTGTGCGAAGCAATTGATTCATTGCTCGCTGGTTAAGTTGAGGAATGACGCTCCCCCCTCCTGACGCATTTGACGGACAGGCCGCGGATCCCGGTGAGCCGCATGGCCCGTTCACACGAGAGCATCCGCTCACGTTCATCGTGCCGGAGCCGCTGCTCCTGCGCATCGAGCGACTGGATCGCCCTGGCGCTCCGCCCGGAGACCAGCCGGTCGCCTTCACCCGCGCCGGCCCGAAGCATGTGCTCCTCGCCGTCAACGCCTACCCCGCCCAGCTCGTCGACGCATTTCTCGCCAGCGACGTGTTCGGCGAGCCGGTCATCGTCGTCGGCGCCGCGTGGGAAGAAGACGGCGGAGTGCGCGGTGAGTTGAGCGCCCTTCTCCCTGAGCGCGCAATGCAGGACATCCAGCAAAGCGTGTCGCCCGAGGAGGAGCGTGGAGACGACGACCGCGAGCCATGGGCCGATTCCGCCTCGTTGCGCGGGTCGTCGTACGAAGATTCCGTCGACGAAGACGACGACGGTGAGGCGGATGACGAAGCAGAGCCACATTTTCCCCTCGTCATCGGTGCGGTCATTCGCTTTCCGGAAAACCGGAAATTTCCGGCCGATTTCGAACTCGAAGTTGACGACCTCATGCGTTCGATTCTGGAAGGTCGCGCCATGGACGCCTCGGAAAAGCGCATCGAGAACCTGCTCGGCGGCATTTGACCAGCCGATCAGGGCACAGATCTTGACTTACTAGCGAGTAGAGCCGAGGCCACCTTCGTGTGAGCAACGCTTCAAACGCCTGCCCGGTGGCGCTCGTCGTCACTGGGCGGGCTTTTTTTATGCGATTTGTGGGCGCCGCAATCCGCGCGGCACAAAGCTTCCACTAAGAATTCGGTGAGTATCGCCACCCGCTGGGCGGGTTGGGCGGGCAGTCTCGAAGCGCAAAGCGTAGGTGATGGTGTCGCGGAGTATCGATGAGGACGATGCCGGTGTTCCCGGCTCGGCAGGCGCGGCCGATGAGCAATTTCCCTATACCGTGGTCGACCGGCATGGGGTCGAATGGTCCGTGCGCGAAGTGCCGACACCGCAGGTATGGGCCAAGGCAAGTCGCTGCCTGGTGCTGAACTCGCGCGAGTGCGTACGGCGCGTCTGGGCATACCCACGGCATTGGCGCGTGCTCGATGCAGAATCGCTGTTGCGGCTTGGCGTGCTGGATTGAGCTAACGCCGGGTGGAACAGGCCACGACGAAGGTGTGACGACATCGTCACGCGGATTGTCTTGAGTAGATGATCCCTGCCAGCCCTGTCCGCCGACTCGGACGCCGAACGAGCGTCGCGGTACTAGCCGTTACCGCGGTTGCCGTCGCGATGCTCGGACTGCTCGTCGCGCAGACGTCTCGCCACAGCATCGACGGGGCACGCATGAACATCGCCGGGCACCAGCGCATGCTCAGCGAGCGACTGGTTGCGCTGACGCTCCTGTCGCGCGAGTCGACACCCGCGCAACGCGAACTCTGGCGCCCCCGCATTGACGCCACGGTCAGTGAATTACGCGCTGCCTCGCAACAATTGCGCGGTGTCGCCGCTGGCGAAGTCGTCATCCCGTCGGAAACTCCCGCGGCGCGCGACTACGAGCGACTGATCGCGCTGCAGGATTCCGTGAAGGAATCAGCGCCGCGCGCCGCAGCGCCAGACGCGACTCCGGAGCAAATCGATTCCCTGCTCGCGCAGCAGAAACGGCTGGCCGTCGCGATCGAACACGTGGTGGACGAACTGGAGGTCGAATGGGGGCACGAGATCGATCGGCTCCTGATGCTCGAGGCGGCGTGCGTCATCCTCCTGCTGATTGCACTCGTCTTCGGCACGCGCGTCGCGCTCCAGCCCACGCAGGAGCAGCTGTCCGCCACCATCGACGCGCTTGCCGAGAGTGAATCTCGAACGCGCGCTGTCCTGGACGCGATGCAGGACGGCACGTTGCTCATCGACGCTTCGGGCACCGCCATCACCTGGAACCCGAGCCTCCTCCGCATTCTCGGCCTCAATCCGGGTGCTGGTGCCGAGCAGATCGCGGAGGTCGTTGGGCAGTTGATGGACGAGGATGGATACGTGCTTCCCGCCGCCGAACTTCCGGGCCAGGTCACGCTGAGCACGGGCAAGCCAATCGAAGACATGGTGCTTGCCACGCCCGGGCCGGGCGACGGTGTTCGGTGGTTGAGCGTGAATACCAATCCGCTGTATCGCGGTGACAGCGAACGACCGCACGCGGCCGTCTGTTTGTTCCGCGATGTCACCATCCCGCGACAACTCGAGGGAGAGCGCGCCGCGCACTCAATCGCGCTCGAAATGCAGAACCAGGAACTGCTCTCGCAGGCAGATCTGCTCGAGCGCAGTCATTCGCTCTTCCGCTCATTGGTCGAAACGGCGGGCAGCGCGATCGTCGGCCTTGATGACGATGGCGTCGTGTTCGAATGGAATCGCGAAGCTGAGTCGCTCTTTGGCGTGTCGCGCAGTGAGGCACTTGGAAAGAAGTACGCCGAACACTTCGTCACGCCGAATCATCGCGAGCGTATGCGCAACGGCATCAAGTCCGTGCTCTCGGGACAACCAATCAGGAATCTGCTCGGACCGGTGATCAATCCCAACGGCGAGCGCCATGTGGTGCTCTGGAACATCACACCGTTGCGGGCCGGCGCGGCTGAGCCGGTACAT
>JBDTMO010000204.1:0-8623 GCA_039934235.1 bacterium
CAATGATCGCGGGCTCATCACGCCCCGTCAGCGCAACAATCACCCGCGGCGAAATGCCGCGCGCGCGCAGTTCGCCGAGTACGTCGAACCCGTCGCCATCGGCGAGCCCCAAGTCGAGCAACAGGAGATCGACCGGATCAGACTCGACGATGTCGAGAATTTCCGCGACATGTCCCGCCGTGCTCACGCGATGCCCGGTCTCGCCGAACAACACACGCATCGCGTCGCACACCAGCTCGTTGTCCTCCGCCACCAGTACATGTGGGAGCTGCGACACTCGGCGTCAGTCCGCGGGGTAGGGAATCGTGAAGAAGAAGCGACTGCCCGCGCCGAGCTTGCTCTCGAGCCAGATACGTCCTCCCTGTAACTCGACGAGCTTTCGCGCGATCGGCAGGCCGAGTCCAGTACCATGGTGCTGTCGCGACGCGCTCGAGTCCACCTGCGCGAACTCCTGGAACACGAGGTCGTGATGCTCGGCATCAATACCAATTCCCGTGTCGCCAACCTCCACTACGCACTCCGGGCCATTCGGCCCTTCGACGCGAGTCGCGTGCACCCACACGTGACCCCCTTGCGGCGTAAAGTCGATTGCATTGCCGAGCAGGTTTCCAACGATGTGCGCGACCTTTTCGCGATCGGCTGTCACAGGATCGAGTTCGGGCGGGACGACCATCACCAGGTCGACGCCTTTCTTGCTCGCGAGGGACTCGTTCAGCGTACTGAGCTGCGACACCACTTCGCCGAGATGAAACGTCGAGAGTGTAATCGACAGCTGGTTTGCGGCGCCGCGTGCGTACGTCAGGATTTCGCCGACCTGTTCGAGCAGCTGGCGGCCTCCATTGATGATGCCCGCAATGCTGTCGAGCTGCCGATCCGTGAGCGGGCCAAGAATGCCGTCGCGCAGGATTTCGGCGTGCGTAATGACCGCCGTGAGCGGCGTGCGCAGGTCGTGCGAGATATTCGACAGAAACTGCGTCTTGGCCAGGTCGCGCGCTTCCAGTTCCGCGATACGCTCGCGCGCCTGTGCGAGCTGCAACTCGGACGAGCCCCTGCGCACATCGGCGTGGGCACCAGGTGTAAGCGCGGTGCTGCTAGTGGGTTCTACACGTTGCATGGACATGAGTTTATCGCGTTGCGACGAGGTCGCCAGTGCCCGGACCTGTGGCAGCGTCCTCTTCTTCAATCGCTTCTTCCAACTGTTGCCGACTCAGTAGCGCGGCGTATTGCCCGCCAGCGGCGATCAATACATCGTGCGTCCCTTCTTCGACGATGCGCCCCTGTTGCAGTACGACGATCCACGACGCGTCGCGCACGGCGCTAACGCGATGCGAGGCAATCACAGCCGTTCGTCCGGCAAGTGTGCCGCGCAACCCGCGCAGTATCTCAGCCTCCGTGTGTGTGTCTACCGCTGACAGCGCATCGTCGAGCAGCACGACACGCGGTCGCCGAGCCAGTGCGCGAGCGAGCGCGAGACGTTGCTTCTGTCCGCCGCTCAAGTTGATACCGCGTTCGCCGAGCGTTGTGCCGTAGCCGTGTGGAAAGCTGAGCACCGTGTCGTCGAGCTGGGCGATTTCGGCGGCCCACGCATGTTTCGACGCTTCGTCCGCGCCTGACACGCGTGACTGTTCGGCAACGGTCTCATCACCCGTGGAGCGTTCAATCAACGCCTGCGTTGCGTCGCCGTAGGCGAGGTTCGATGCGATCGTGTCGCTAAAGAGAAAACTCTCCTGCGGCACGTAGCCGATCTCGGCGCGCAACGCCTCGAGTGAGAGCTCGCGCAGCGGAACGCCATCGAGGAGAATGACGCCTTCCTGCGGATCACTGAATCGCGGAATGAGATCGATGAGCGCGCTCTTGCCACTGCCGGTCGCGCCCACGACGGCAAGGGTTCCGCCGGCCGGAATGGTGAACGACACATTGCGCAGCACCCATCGCGGCTCTGCGCCTTGCGGCGTTGGAAAATGAAAGCCGACGTCGCGAAAGGTGATCGATCGTCCGCGATGCGCAGGGGGCAACGCACGCGGCGACTCTGGCGACGTAATGTCGGCCTTCGCATCGAGCACTTCGAGCAAACGTCCCATCGACGCCGCGCCGCGCTGGAACAAGTTGATCACCCAGCCGAGCGCGATCATGGGCCACGTGAGGCTCGTGAGGTAGAAGCCAAAGGCGACGAATGCGCCGACGCTGATGGTGCCGCGAACGACGAGCGAGCCGCCGACGCCAAGCACCACGGCGACGCTCAGGCCGGCGAGCAATCCGAACATCGGATTCATTGCGCCATACAGGCGCGCGAGTGCGATGTTGCGCTCCACATACGTCGCATTCAAGGCGGCGAACCGCGCAATCTCTGCGCCCTCCTGCCTGTAGGCGCGCACGACACGCACGCCCGCAAAGTTCTCTTGCGCGTGCGTCGTCAGGGTGCTGAAGTGCTCCTGCACCGCTTCGAACCGCCGATGAATCGCGCCGCCCATGCGGATCATGATGATGGGCAACATGATCATCGGCACGAGCGAGAGCGCGGTGAGTCTCGCATCGATGCGCAACATGAACACGAGCGCGAAGGCTGCGCCGAAAATCGTGTTGGTGAGGTACATGATTGCCGGACCGGCGGCCATCCGGACGGCGCTGAGGTCGTTCGTGAGGCGCGCCATGAGGTCGCCGGTGCGCGTGCGACCGAAGTAGCCCTGATCGAGTGTCGTGAGGTGTGCGAACAGCGCCTGCCGAAGGTCGTACTCGATATAGCGGCTGAGCCCGTTTAATATTTCACGCATCCAGTAGCGAAGTGCACCACCGCCCAGTGCGACGCCAATAATTCCGGCGGCAATCAGGGCAACGCGCTGGAGCGGTGCACCCTGATGCAATGAATCGATACCGGCTCGGAGCAACCAGGGTACGATGGACCCGATCGCGGACGAAATGATCACCAGGACGAGTCCGGTGAGGAGCATTCGCCGATACGGGCTGTAATAAGGAATCAGGCGTCGAAGCGCGGCCATTGCTGGCAGGTTTCTTGCCACTTACTCTATTTTTGCTGTTTCGCTAAGTTGTTGCCGCATCGCGATTTCGCTGAATCTACCTCGAAAGTTCGCACTACATATTCTGGAGACGTGACATGACCAAGTATATCCGCAGGCTCGGCGCACCGCTCGCACTGTCCGCCGCGTTGGCGTTCGCCGCGTGCACGGTGTCGGAGAAGAAGGCCGATACGACGCTGGCCACCGATACGACGCTGAACAAGGACCTCGCGATGGCTGGGCGTGACACGTCAGTGCAGCCGGCGTTGAAGGACGTACCGGCCGCCGCTGCGCCAGCGCCGACTCCGCCGCCAATGCGCACGGCCACGACGACCAAGCCAAAGCCCGCGCCGGCAAAGACGACGCCTGCGCCCGTGCCGACAACGACGACGACCGCTACGGGCAACACGGTGACGAAAAATGCGCCGGCGTCCGCGAATGCTGGCGGCGCGGTTGGGACGATTGCGTCTGGCACGTCGTTGAGCCTTCGCTCGAACGCGCGTGTCTGCACGAATACCTACACGGTTGGCCAGACATTCACCGCCAGCGTCGCGGATGCGGTGAGCGGTTCGAATGGCGCGGCCATTCCGGCCGGCGCAACGGTGTCGCTCGAGGTCACGAACCTCAAGCGCAGCGAGAACTCCACGGACAAGATCGTGATGGAATTCGCGGTGAAGTCCGTGAGCTTTGGCGGCCACACCTATCCGGTGAGTGCGACGGTCGCGGATGCGCAGATCGATCGTGTCCGCAACCAGCCAAAGGATAAGGACATCCAGAAGGTGGTCGGCGGCGCCATTCTCGGCGGGATTGCCGGCAAGATCCTCGGCAAGAGCACCAAGGCGACGGTCATTGGCGCCGGCGCTGGTGCGGCAGCCGGCGCGGGTGTCGCTGCCGGAACGGCGAATTACGAGGGCTGCGTTCCGGACGGTGGCAACATTGCCGTGACGTTGAGCGGGCCACTGCAGATCAAGACCTCCTGACCCTTGTCGTCCTGAGCGAGCTTTGTCGTCCTGAGCGAGCGAAGCGAGTCGAAGGACCTGCACTTGGTACAGGCAACAGAAGCTCAGATAGCAGCCGGCAGCCGGCAGAAAATCAGGGGGTGTGGCGTACAGAGCGCGTGGCTCTCGGTACGCCGCATCCCCTGTCCGCTGCAGGCTGTAGGCTGCCCTCTGAACTTCTGATTTCTTCACCGCTGCCCTTCCAGGGCGCGGCGGTCTTGTGATTCCTGAGCACCGCGCAGGGTCTCCCCGTCGCAGGGTGTCGACTGCACAGTGACCCCAGCGTCCCAACGCTGGTGACCACGGGTCTTCCAACAGTTTCCGTCGCGTGGGTGCATACTCTGTGGGCGCCCACGCACTTTGCGTCCTGATACCAATACACGCTTCGAGGTTTCCATGCGTCGGCCCGCCGTCATACTCGTGCTTGCTGGCCTGTTTACCGCTTCCACCCTTGCGTCTGCGCAGGGCGGCATGCGTGGCCAGCCGCGCGGTGAGTTTCCGCAGTCGCTGGGCTCCATGATGGGCAGTCCTCCGCCCATTCCACCCAGCGTCGCGACGCTGGTGCTTGACCATGCCAATGATTTCCAGCTGGCCGATAGCCAGCGCGTCGTTCTCGAGTCAGTACGCCGCGCGCAGGATTCCGCCAACATGCCGTGGATGGCGAAGCTCGATTCACTTCGGCCCACACGCCAATCGGCGGGCGGTCCGGGAGACTTGAGCCAGGAACAGCGCGATGAGCTGGAGACGCGCAAGATTGCCATCGCGAACGTCCTCGAGGGAATGCGGGAGACCAACGCGCAGTCGCGGAAGAAGGTGATGGACGTGCTCAATCCAGATCAGCAGAAGCGCGCCGCGAACCTTGAAGAGGATGCTCGGAAGAAGGCCGAAGAAGAAGGAAAGCGCCGCGAGCGTGATGCGCAGGGTGGCGGCAGGCGGCGAGGCCGCCCGACGGAGGATTGAGCAACGACGGCGCCCGCGCGACTTCACTTGGTGACCGCCTCCAATCCGCCCAATACAGCACTGGCGGATGATCGAGCGGCTGCACGCGAGCGTGATGCAACGCTCGTGCGGCGGGTGCGCGCCGGTGACGCGCGGGCGTTCGACGCGCTGGTGCACGCGTACATGCGGCAGGCCTTTCAGTTGGCGTATCGTGTCGTCGGGCACCGTGAAGATGCAGAGGACCTGATTCAGGAAGCGTTTCTCGCGGCCTATCAGTATCTCGATTCGTATGATGTCGAACGACCGTTCGGTCCGTGGCTCATGCGCATCGTGCTCAATCGGGGTGCGAACCTGCGGCGGTCGCGGGCTCGCCGAGAGACGGAGCCTGAGGTGGATGCGGTCAGCCCCGCGCCATCCGCGCTCGATGAAAGTGAACGGGCCGAAGCGCGCACGATCCTCACGCGCGCGTTGGCAGCGCTGTCGGAGCGGCAGCGCATGATCGTCACGCTGTTCGATGTCGATGGTATGACGAGTACCGAGATTGGCGAGATGCTCGACCTCTCGCCTGGCACGGTGCGGTGGCACCTCCACGAGGCGCGACAGACGCTGCGCGTCGCGCTCTCCAGTTTCTTCAAAGGCGACAAATGACTGACTCAAGAACGCTGGGCATCGGAGCTTTCGGGCCCGAGCCAGCGCATGATCCCGAGCTTGGCGCATTGTTGCGCGACGTGTTGGGCGAAACACCGAACAGTGCGGTGAATTGGACGTCGCTCGCCGCGCGCATCAGCGAGCGAGTGGACTTGCAGGCGGCGCCATGGTGGAGCTACGCGATGCGCTGGGAGCGACGCGTCATTCCACTCGCGCTGGCGGCGGGACTTGCTGCGGCGGCTGCCCTGTGGACGACGGCGTCGGCGAGCCCGACGCAACCCACGACTGCGTATGAGTTGTCCACGGCAGTCGTGAGTGGGACACCGGCGGAAGACGCGGCATCACTGTTCGCGCGTTCGATCACCAACGCGGTTGATCTGACGGCTGGAGTTCCGGAATGACCTCGAGTCGCCTGCGCGCTGGTGTCGTGATTGCCCTCATCGTCGTCTGCAGCGCGCTCGCCGGCGCCGCGGTCGAGCGCGTCATGGGTCAGCGGATGATGCGACGCCGTCCTGGTGGCGGTGGTAACGGAGGTCCTGGTCGCGGTTCGCCTGAGTTGGACACGCGTCGCCGCACGGACATGATGGATCGTATGGCGAAGGATCTCGTCCTCACCGCAGCGCAGCGCGCGGGGATTGATTCGGTCATGAAGCGCACGGATTCGTCATTGCGGGCAGTGCGGGCCGAAATGCAGCCGCGGTTGCAGCAAGTATTCCAGACGTCGCGCGCTGAAATCGAAGCACGGCTCGATTCGACGCAACGCGAGAAGTTCGCGAAGTCGCTGCCGCAGCCCGGACTCAGAGGGCGAAGGCCGTAGACGCTCAGTACCCGATTGGCTTCCCCGCCGATCGCGGATCCGACACGCCTTCGAATCCTCCGCGCACTCGCATGATCGCGTTCACCAACCCGATCCCGCGACCTGCTGCCACGCCGTAGCCCATCGCACGCAACGAGTCTGCGACGGCCGGCGTCACCGCATCACGTTCGAGATACAACGAATCCGGCAATGCCTGATGATGCAGTCGCGGCGCACTCATCGCGTCGGCGAGCGTCATCTTGTAATCGAGCACATTGAGGATCACCTCCGACGTCGACGTAATGATCCTCGGCCCGCCTCGGCTCCCCACCACCAGGAGCAACGATCCATCACGATCGAGCACGATCGTCGGCGACATCGCGCTCAACATGCGCTTGCCCGGTTGAATCGCATTCGCTTCACCCTGCACGAGCCCGAACATGTTCGGCTTGCCGGGCAGCGCCGCGAAATCATCCATTTCGTCGTTGAGAAAGAACCCTGCCGATGCGACGTACACGCCCGAGCCGTACAGGTTGTTGAGCGTGGTCGTCGTCGCGACGGCGTTGCCCTTGTCATCAACCACTGAATAGTGCGTCGTCTCCGTGCCTTCGCGCATCGCGGTGCTCACCGTCGACGTTGGCGTCGCATGCATGTTCCCGATTGTTGCGCGTAGCTTCGCGGCGTAGCTCTTGTCGGTGAGCTGTGTAATGGGGACCTTCACGAACGCAGGATCTGCCAGCTTCTCGTTGCGATCCACGAACGCGCGCTGATATGCGGAGCCCAGCAGGTGCGCCCAACCCGCACTGCCGTACGATGGCAATGAATCGTAGCCCTCGAGGATGTTCAGCGTTTCCGTAATCGTCACGCCGCCGGACGACGACGGCGGCATGGTGAGCAGCGAATGGCCGCGATATGTGGAGCGTACTGGTTCGCGCCAGACCGGCTGGTAGCGCTGTAGATCTGCCGTCGTGATGATCCCGCCCGCCTTCCGCAGTTCGCTCGTCCACGCCTCGGCGATCGCGCCCTCGTAAAACGCGCTGCGCCCCTTCGCGGCGATCGCACGCAACGTGCGCGCGAGCGCCGGCTGCTTGAGCGTTGTGCCCGGTGCGGCAGGCGCGCCGTTCGGCAGGAATACCGATCCGCCCCCGAATTCTGCGATGAGCTTCTGGTTGGATCGGAACGAATTCGACAATGCGCTGTCGACGACGATTCCCTCTTCGGCATAGCGAATTGCCGGTGCCATGACGTCGGCAAGCGACATCGTGCCGTATTTCGCCAGGACTTCGGTGAGTCCAGCGACCGCACCCGGAACGCCTGACGCGAGTGGCCCCACGACACTCCGGTCCGTCAACTTGCCGCTCGCATCGAGGTACATGTCGCGCGTGGCGGCGAGTGGAGCGATTTCGCGGTAATCAATTGCGGCGGCGCGGCCGTCGGCCAGGTGAATGACCATGTAGCCGCCACCGCCGATGTTGCCCGCCTCCGGATACGCGACGGCAATCGCAAAGCCCACGGCGACGGCCGCGTCGATCGCGTTGCCACCGCGCTTGAGAATCTCGACACCAGCGGCGCTGCCCAGGGGCGCGTCGCTGGCCACCATCGCGTGCGCGCCAAACACGGGCGCGCGTCCAGCCTTGTGTCGCCACGCGGCCGGAAACACCGCGGGCCGACGATCGGCTGCGGGCACGTAGCGTCCGTCGCTGGCGAGCGCCGTCGGTGTGCCGACGTCAGTGGCACCGTGTACGGGCGCCGGAGTCGGCGCAGGTTGCGAGTGACACGCGACAATCGCGAGCCCGACGAGTGCTGGTGTACGGAGGTTCATGAGGAGGGTGAACGGTGAACGGTGAACGGTGAACGGTGAACGGTGAACGGTGAACGGGGGGGTGAACGGTGAACGGTGAACGGTGAACTGAGTGATCCGTGATGAACACCTTGCGCTGTTTCTGTCCCGTTCACCGTTCACCGTTGAAGTTCACCGCCGCCCGCCAAAGCCAATCCGACCCGTGATACGCGTTGCGTGAATTCGCACCGTCGAATCATCGCCTGGCGCCAGCCCATCCTTCTGGTGCACTGACGTCGCGATGTCCTGCACCACATCGACCGACATGCGCGGTGAGAGATTGTACCCGAATCCGTAGCCGAACGAAAACGCGAAATCCGTATCACCGGACAGGGGCTCGAGCTTCATCGCCGTCGTCTGGGTCTTGAAATCCGAATAGTTGGTTGCC
>JBDTMO010000205.1:0-8621 GCA_039934235.1 bacterium
CCATGAATGAGGGACTCCTGCACGCTCTTGTAGCTGTCGACGAAGTCCGTGTACTTGCCGACCACCGCAACGCGCACACGATCGTGCGGCGCGACGATGGTCTGCACCATCTTGCGCCATGGCGCAAGATCGGGCGCGGGGCGCTCGATGCCGAACTTCTGCAGCACCTTCTCGTCGAATCCCTGTTCCTTGAACTTGAGCGGAATCTGGTAAATCGATTGTACGTCGGGCGACTCGATGACCGCGCCGAATTCGACGTTACAGAACAGTGCGATCTTGCGCTTGATCTCGTCCGAAAGAGGACGCTCGGTGCGCACGACGAGGATGTCGGGCTGAATTCCGAGCTGCATCAGTTCGCGAACGGAGTGCTGCGTCGGCTTTGTCTTGAGCTCACCCGCAGCCGCGATGTAGGGGATGAGCGTGAGATGCACGAAGATCGCGTTCTCTCGGCCGACATCGTGCCGGAATTGACGAATGGCCTCGAGAAAGGGCTGCGACTCGATGTCGCCCACCGTTCCGCCGATCTCGACGATGACGATGTCGTTTTCTGGCGCGACACGACGCATCGCGCTCTTGATCTCGTCCGTGATGTGCGGAATCACCTGCACGGTGGAACCGAGGTACTCGCCCCGACGCTCCTTCGTGATGACGTTCAGGTAAATGCGCCCCGTCGTCACATTGTTCGCCTGCGAGAGCGATCGGTCGATGAAGCGCTCGTAGTGTCCGAGATCCAGATCGGTCTCCGCGCCGTCATCGGTGACGAACACTTCGCCGTGCTGGAACGGAGACATCGTCCCCGGATCGACGTTCAAGTACGGATCGAACTTCATCATCGTCACGCGGAGTCCGCGTTCGACGAGCAGGCGTCCGAGCGACGCGGCGGCAATCCCCTTGCCGAGCGAGGAGACGACCCCGCCGGTCACGAAGATGAATTTTGTCGTGTGCTGTCGCGTCAGGGGCGGCATCAGCTCTCCGTCACGGTAAAGGTCGGCCATTCTCGGTTTGCACGTTCCAGGTCTGCATCAGTATCGATGCCCGCTCGGAGCGGGCCTCGCACGATTGAGACGCCCATTCGCATTCCTGCCGCGAGCGGGCGCAATTGTTCCAGCTTTTCGATTCGTTCGAGCGGATGCGCGGGTAAGGCCACCCAGCGTGCAAGCGACTCGGGGGTGTATGCATACACCCCTACATGATGCAGTACCCGCGCATCGCGCTCGCCCACGTCCGCTTCGTCTCGCAGGAACGGAATCGGCGCGCGAGAAAAATACAGCGCCGCGCCGTCGTCGTCAGTCACGACCTTGACGACGTCCGCACGCGTGAGGACGTCTGGAGACGCCACGACCGCCGCCGTGCCGAGTGGGCGCTTGTGCTCGGTGACTTGCTGGAGCGCACCACGTACCGCGGCGCCCGAGACGAACGGTTCATCACCCTGCACGTTGACGACGGCATCGAAACCGCGGAAGGCTGCACCACGCACCACCTCGGCCACGCGATCCGTGCCTGAGGGATGATCGGCGGATGTCATGATGGCCTCACCGCCAGCTTCGCGCACGCGACTCGCGATTTCATCACTGTCTGTTGCTACGACGATGCGATCGGCGACGCGAAGTGCCGCGACACGCTCGAACACTCGGACGATGATGGGAACGCCGGCCAGGAGGCGCAGCGGTTTGCGGGGGAGGCGCGTGGCGCCCAGTCGTGCTGGGATGACTGCAAGCGTCTTCACGCGAGGCGGCCCCGGGATGCAACTTTCACGCCAAGCAAGATACTGCGAGACAGGGTGCGGCGCCAGCTTAAGCCGGACACTATTTCGACAGCGAGATTCCGAGGCTGAACTTGTGCCCGCGGCTCTTCGCTACGTCTTGTGTAAAGTCGAGACGCAACGCGCTCAGCCCCAAACCGATGCCGATTTCCTGCTCGAAGCTGGGCAACTGGTTCACGCCCGCCGAGCCGAGGATGTGCCGCAGCGTGACGATCGGTGCACCAATCATCGGCAGTGTCACGCCATCAATCGGGATGAGGTATCGGCTCTCGAGATACAGCATTTCCGTCCCGCCCATTTCGAGTTGCTCGAGAACGGGCAGCGTGCCACTTCCGCCGAGGTACACGTAACGCGCATGCGGTACGCTGTCGCCGGCGGTCGCGACGCCGTGCGCGCGGAAATGCAGACTCTGCGTCCCAAAGGTAGGAAAGCCGACGCGGCCGTCGAGTGTCACCTGGGTGAAGTTCGTCCTGCCCGTGACGCTCGTCACGCTTTGCTCCAACTCTGCGCGCAAGTGGCCAGTAACCAGCCCGGTTGTGTCGAACATTTCAGCGCCGAGCAGCCCCGATCCGATCGAGCCCATTTCCACCAGTGGGTTTAGCCGAAGCATCTTCTCGTCGGACTTCTTGCCTTTCACGCTGAACACATTGCCGGCTGCTGTAATCGGGCTGACGCGCTCGTAACGCGCTCCGATAAATGGCTCGACAGAAAAGCCGGGGCGCGAAACGAGGGCAAATACACGCCCCTCGCCACTCTTGGAGCGGAAATAGTTTCGCGTGTCGATTCCCGCAAAGAACGTGGTCGCGGAGTTGACCAGATCAGAGTAGTTCCACGCGTCGTTCGTTCGCGTGAAGTAGCCTGCACGCCCGGCAAAGCGTACTGCCCCGAGTGGGTTGATGCGCAGCGCGACAGCGGGATCCCATGCACCGAGGCGGCTGCGGTACGTGACGGATGGCTCAACCTCGATATTCCCGTCGGCCACCGTCGCCAGAACCCCGACGGGCAGCGACAGCCCATCCACGCGATCGTATGAGGGAACGAGTATTCCACTAAACCCAGCGAGCTGTAAAAGGGGAATCGATGCGGCGACGCTCATGGTGCGATAGTCGAGCGTGTATCCGCCCTGCCCCGGCGTGACGTCATACGTCTCGTCACGAAAGCTCTCGATGCGCCCGTTGACGCGACCGAGCGTCGTCGTCGAAACGGTACCACCAATGGCGACGGCGTGACCACTGATTTCTACGCCGGGACGAAGAAACAGGTCGGAACCGATGACCACGACGTTCCCCTGCACCTTGCTCGCGAGGTACGTCGGCCGGCCGATCACAATGAGCGTGGTGGTGATCGTGCTGTCACGCGGAAGTTCGAGCCGCGTCGTCCCAGCGATGACAACGTGCGGCTGCGATTGCGCTTCGCGTATGAATTCCGCGGACCGCCTGCCCGCGCCTTCGCGCACGGTTACGTCCTGCGCGCGCAGCAGCAGTGGGGTCACCAGCATCATCGCGAGCGCAGCGCGACTCATGCGGCCACGAGGTCGAGGAAATTGCGCAGCATCTGTTTGCCGTGAGGTGTCAGCACAGACTCCGGGTGAAACTGCACGCCCCACACCGGGTGCGTGACGTGTCGCAGGGCATGAATCTCATTCGGATCATCAGCAGATGTCGCCACGACTTTCAAGTTTTCTGGCAACGTGGAGCGCTCCACAATGAGCGAGTGATAGCGCCCAACTTCGAGCGGCGTTGGTAGCCCGGAAAACAGCTCACGACCATCGTGATCGATACGTGACGTCTTGCCATGCACGGCGCGGGCCGCTCGGACAACGCGCCCGCCGTATGCTTCCCCGATAGCCTGGTGGCCCAGGCACACACCGAGCGTTGGAATCGTGCTTCCGAGTTCTCGGATAACCTCAACGGTGATCCCCGCCTGCGCGGGCGCGCACGGTCCAGGCGACAGGACAATCGCTGCCGGTGCCATTCGCGCAATCTCCTGCACCGTGATCGCGTCGTTTCGCTGCACGACGATCTCCGCACCGAGTTCGCCGAGGTACTGAACGAGGTTGTACGTGAACGAGTCGTAGTTGTCGATGACGAGAAGCATGTGACCGCAGGGTCTGGAAACTCGAAAACGGGAAGTACGGACAATCGCGCGTGCTGACAAAGTACTACCGCTCCCGTTGTCCCCGTCAGCCTCTCGGATGATAGCTCCGATGCACCTGCCGCAGGTATTCCCGGTCCACGTGCGTGTAGATCTGTGTCGTCGCGATGTCGGAGTGGCCGAGCATCTCCTGGACGGCCCGCAGGTCTGCACCGCCCTCCAGCAAATGCGTTGCAAAGGAGTGTCGTAGCGTGTGAGGCGACACGTGCTTCGTGATTCCCGCCCGATCCACGTGCCCGCGGAGAATCTTCCAGGCACCCATGCGCGTGAGTGGCTTGCCGCGCGCATTGAGGAAGAGAATGCCCTTCCCTTCACCTTTCTCGAGCTTGGGGCGCTGTTCGCGAATATAGACTGCGACGGCTGTAATCGCGGAGCGCCCAATCGGCACAAGACGCTCCTTGCTGCCCTTTCCGAAAACGCGGACGAGGCCTTCTTCGAGCATCAAGTCGCGTACGCCGAGCGTGATCCACTCGGACACGCGCAGTCCGGCGCCATACGCAAGCTCGAGTAACGCGCGATCGCGAAAAACGAGGTTGTCATCGAGCGTCGGAGAGGCGAGCAGCCGCTGGATTTCCTCAACGGTCAGGACTTCCGGAAGACTGCGCCACCGCTTGGGCGTCTCGAGCCGTTCGCTGGGGTCTCGTACGACAAGTCCGTCGCCGATGAGAAAGCGGAAGTACGTCCGAAGCGCCGAAACATTTCGGCGGATGGATGCGGGCGAAAGGCCAAGGTCCTTGAGGTGATACACGTACTCGCGCATCAGCGTCGCGGTGGTGTCTACCGGGGTACGCACGCCCTTCATGTCCGCGTACTCGGCGAAACGGGCAAGGTCGCGCTGATATGCCTCGATGGTTCGCGGCGACAATCCCTGCTCGAGGGAGATGTAATCCGTGAACCGCGCCAGCAAGAAGCCGCGCGCACGTTCGTCCACGTCGCTCATGCCTTCTGACCGCGACGATTACGGACATACCACACGGCGACTCCTGCGACGAGCAGCACGGTGGCAGCCACTGCCACGACGGTTCCCGACCGCTTGATGAGCAGCATCAGTTGAGCCCAACCCGCGTCGGCGTGGAATGCCAGGTAACTGATGATCCCATACCAGACCGCGGACGCCACTCCCATCGCGCCGATGGCTTGCACAGGCGGAACGCGGAGTGCACCCGCAAACGGCGGCACAAGCGCACGAACGCCGGGAATCAGCCGGCTCACCACGAGCGCCGCGATTCCGTACTTCCCATACATCGCCTTGAGTCGTGCTTCCGAGCGTTCGTCGGCGAGACGTGGAAACTTGCGGTGCATCCAACCGGCGCCGTGCGTTCGTCCGACAGCGTACATCGCGGCCGCTCCGCCAACATTGCCAACGCACGTCGCGGCGAAGGCTCCGAGCGCACTTCCTTCTCCGCGGCCGGCAAGCCAGCTGCCCAGCGCGACAATCGTGTCAGCAGGAATTGGGGGGAAGATATTCTCGACAGCGGCGGCGATCGCCATGAGGGGATACAGTACCGCCTGCGGCAACTCCATCAGCCACGCGATGAGCCCCGCCATTCTCTATGGAGCGCTGCTATGCGACGAGCGTCGCCGTAGCCATGCAGGCGATCCCCTCGCCGCGGCCGATGAAGCCCATCCCTTCGTTGGTCTTGCCCTTGATGCTCACGTCTCTCACCTCGACGCCCAGCGCGCTGGCGATGTGCGCGCGCATCGCGTCGCGATGCGGCGCAATCCTTGGCGTCTCGGCAATGACCACGACGTCCACCTGCCCCACAACCCACCCCGCGGCCTTGATGCGCCGCACGGCAAGGCCCAGCATCTCGATGGAGTCGCGGCCCTTGTTCGCGGCGTCCGTGTCCGCGAACATCTCGCCGATATCGCCAAGGGCTGCCGCACCCAGAATGGCGTCTGTCACGGCGTGCGCGATGGCGTCACCGTCGGAGTGACCGTGAAGGTGCACGTCACTCGGGATCTTTACGCCGCCGAGTGTTAGCGGGCCACCAGGCGCGAAGCGATGTGAGTCGTAACCGATCCCGCTGCGAACGGAGGGACGACCCGCACTCACGCCGCCGCGACCGCGATCGGCGCAATGATCGAGTAGTCCTGCCGACGCCGTGCCGATTTGAAGCCCGCGTCGTGAATGAGCCGCTCCATTTCCGAGATCGACGTGCGATGCGTGGTATTCGCGGCAGAGACGACGTTCTCCTCGATCATCAGCGAACCGAAGTCATTGCAGCCGAATCGCAGCGCAGTCTGTCCCACCTTCATTCCCATTGTTACCCAGCTCGACTGGATGTTCGGGACGTTCTGCAACGCAATGCGCGAAATGGCCACCGTGCGGAGATAGTCTACCGCGTCGGTCTTCTGCATATGCGACATGCGTGGCGTGTTCTCCGGCTGCAGCGGCCAGCAGATGAACGCCGTAAAGCCACCGGTGCGCGCCTGCACCTCACGCACGCGCTCGAGGTGTTCCAGCCTCTCCGCGAGCGTCTCGCCGATGCCGTACATCATGGTGACGGACGTCTTCATCCCCTCCTGATGCGCGATCTCCATGATCTCGAGCCAACGATCGGCGCCCGCCTTTTTCTTCGCGACTTCATCGCGCACGCGCTGGACCAGGATTTCCCCGCCGCCGCCCGGAATGGAATCGAGTCCAGCCTTCTGCAACTCACGGATCACGTCGCGCGCGTCCATGCGATAGAGCTTTGCCCAGAAGTCCACTTCGCTTGGGCTGAAGCCGTGAATGTGAATGGGATGGTACGTCTTGATGTACCTGAGCAGGTCCAGGTACCACTCGAACGGGATGTAGGGATTGTGGCCGCCCTGCATCAGGATCTGCACGCCGCCGAGTGCCTTGGTCTCGTCGATCTTGGCTCCAATCTGCTCGTACGAGAGCGTCCAACCTTCGGCGTCCTTGGGGCGCCGGTAAAATGCGCAGAATCCGCAGTCGGCAACGCAGACGTTCGTGTAGTTGATGTTCCGGTCGACGATGTACGTGACCGTGTTGTGTGGGTGCAGATTCTGACGCACCCGATCTGCTTCAGCGCCGAGCTCGAGCAGCGGAGCGTTCGTATAGAAATCGAGCAGATCACGCATGGTGGTCAGGCTGCAGGGAGAAATGCGAGAGATCCATTTGGAACGCGCCCACTGGCGGCCAGCTTGCCAAAGAACGTCGTGAGGCCCGCGAGATGCTCGTATCGAAGGCCATAATCGAGGCCCGAAAGATACTCCAGCGCCGCGGGCTTCGAGACGCCAATGGCCACCGCCGCCTGCGCTGAAAGCTGATCGAGATGCTCCAATCCCCAATTGCGCGACTCGATCAACTGGGCGTGCACCGCCAGCGACGCGGCGACGGGAGTCGAACGCTGAGCGACCCACACGGCGAAGACGAATGGCAGGCCGGTCCACTCCTTCCAGACCGCGCCAAGATCGTACACGTACGGATAGTCCGCTGACAACGCGCTCGTACCCGACGTCAGCATCAGCGCGGCGTCGCCGATGATGAGTCGCGCATCATGAGCATCGACATTGCTGCGTGCGAGGTCGGCAACCTCGGCGTCCGCCGGGAGAAATGCGGGCGCCGCATGCCAGACTTCCTCGAACATCAGTTGCAATAGCGCGACGCTCGTCATGGAGCTGCGGCTCACCAGCACTCGCCCGCCCGCGAGATCTTCCGCCGGCCGCCGAGAAAAGAGCATCACGCTGCGCACTGGCCCGTCGCACGAAATCGCGAGGTCAGGCAGCAGGAGATAGCGCGCCGCATCCCGGGCGTATTCCACTGCCGAGATCACACTGACATCGAGTGTACCGGCCGCCATCGCGTGATTGAGCGCACTGGGAACTCCATCAATCAGCTCGCCATCCAATGCAACGATCTTTCTATCGACTGCGCCGTAGACTGGATAGCAATTGATATATGGAATCCGCCCGACGCGCATTGCTTACGCAGCCTCGGCGTGCGGTTGCGGCGGTTCATCGAACACGCGCAACACGTTGTAAAACGAGTCTCGCTCGGCCGGCGACTTACCCGCACCGCGAATGATGCGGAGGATTTCGTCGAGGGACATCGCCTGCGATGTGTGCGCGCCGGCTTCGTGGTAGATCTTCTCGCGCACAACGGTGCCCTCGAGATCGTTGACGCCAAAATGCAGTGACATCTGCGATATGGCTGGCGTCACCATGATCCAGTGCGACTTGATGTGCGTGAAATTGTCGAGGAACAGCCGGCCGATGGCGAGGTTCTTCAAGTCGTCGAAGCCCGTGGTTGCGGTTCCCGTCCGCCCAAGCTCGACGCCGAGTTCGTTGTTGTCTGGATGATAGGCGAGCGGGATATAGGCGAGGAAGCCGCCGGTTTCGTCCTGCAGGTCGCGCAACATACCCAGATGGTGCATGCGATCCTCGTACGTCTCGACGTGACCGTAGAGCATCGTGCAATTCGTGCGAATGCCGAGTTCGTGCGCCGTGCGATGCACGTCGATGTATTCCGCGCCCGACAGCTTCTTCTCGGCGATCGTGGCGCGCACGCCGGGGCTGAATACTTCGGCTCCGCCGCCAGGCATGGTGTCGAGTCCCGCCGCGCGAAGGCCGATCAGCACGTCGCGCACCGACATCTTGTCGATGCGGGCAATGTGTGCGATTTCGACAGCCGTCAGCGCCTTGATGTGCACCTGCGGGTGTCGTGCCTTGAGGCCGCGGAACATCTCGTCGTAGTAGG
>JBDTMO010000206.1:0-8603 GCA_039934235.1 bacterium
GGTCCTTGCTGACCGTAGCGATGAATTCTTGTGCGCGCTGGAGAGCCATGGTCGTGTACCTGTCGTTGAGGGAGGGTAACGCGGGACACTCGTGAGTAGCGGGCGATGCACATCCGGTGTCACGGCCGCTCCTAAGGCAACGCTTGGACCACGCGAGCATTTTGCAATAACTCGTGATAACAACAGCGGTTGCGTGATTACGGGCATCACGGCACGACTGCACGTCGGTGATCCTCGGCTCTATCAAGTAGAGCCTAGGGTCGAAACTGCACGACGGCGTCTTGTGGGAGTGGTTCGCCTTGCGCTCGCACGGGCCCTCCGAGTGCGCTCGCGCCTGTGCGCGGAACTTGCACTGCGACCGCGAACTCGTTCGCCCCAAGGAGGTAGCATGCCGGTTTCGGTCATCATTCCCACGCCACTGCGCATCTTCGCTAACGGTATGCGCCATGTCGCCATCGATGCGCATACCGTTGGTGGCGCGCTCGACGAGCTGACGTCGCGCTATCCCAGGTTGCGCGCGCAGCTCTACGCCGGTGAGAGCCTGCGCGCCTTCGTGAACGTCTTCGTCAACGACGAGAACATTCGCGACATTGGTGGCGACACGGCCTTGCTTGCCACGAACGACACGATCAGTATCATTCCCAGCATCGCCGGCGGGTAGACCCCGTCGTTGCGGCTACCGCGCCCTTAACCCGTGCAGCGAGACACCTGACTCATGTTCAGTCATGGCAAACGACGTGACTTTGGCCTGGCGCTATTCTTCACGGCGTTGGGGATTTTTTTCACCACGCATGAATATCCGCAGATGCACCTGATCCAGGTGCTCTTTCCACTCGCGTGTGGACTGGGCGCCGGTCTCGTGCTCGGTCGTGGACTCTGGCGCGAGCGCGTGATCGGTTAGCGTAGGTGTTCGTTCCTCTATTGGTGGAAGGACTCAACGAGGTGGCGAAAGCTCGTCGCGAGTGTGGTGAGGGCGTGCGCTTTATCGCCAGCGGATAGCGGGGCGGGCGGGCCACACGGCGTGTTGTTTACGTCCACGGCATAAATCCGCCCGTCGTTCGCGTCACGAAGCACGTCCATCTCACCGAAGTCGATGCCCATCAGGCGGGCGCACCGCAGCAGCGCCACCTGTTCGTCGTGCGTGAAGACACTCGATGTCGTCGCGACGGCGACATGCGTGTTCAAGCGCGGGTCGAACCGCAGGTTCGCTGGACGATACTTGAGATACACCAGCGGGATCGCGTCACCGTGAATCGGAACGCGATACTCCATCACGACGCCGGGATGACTCGTGTTATCGACCAGTCGCTCGTAGACACAGCCCGGAACGACGTCGGTGATCGGACACTCCACCACGCGTCCGTTGTGTTGTGCATTCGCGTTCGCCTTGCACACCGCCAGGCCCACGTGACGACGCGGGTCGATCACCAGAGGATATCCGGCGGCGGCGCCCCAGCACTGTTGTACGAACGCCTTGCTCACGTCACGAGCGTCGCCGTTGATGACACGTCCGTCTGGTCCGGGCAGTAGCAGGCTGTCGTCGAACGTCGCGTCGCGAAATCGGAAGACGACATCGTGCCGTCGGAGCGGATTCGTCTCCACCCGGTAGCCAGCCAGGGCGCTCAGCTTGAAGACCATGTACAGCCACATGGGTCGCTGGGGGCCGAACAGGATCGTGCGGCGCGGATGAATCAGGTGTCGCGCCGTTCCTGTCCATGCCGCCGCGTAGCTCGCACCGCACGTGCGACGGATACCAACCACTCTCCGCACGTCGCGCAATGCAACGCCCGCGCGCCGGATGTGTGGGTTAACGCTCATGCGTGCTCCTCGATGTTGTAGTCGCCAGCGCATCACGCGCGCTCGGCTTAGCAAGTGGCGTGCGCGCCAGTGACGGCGCACACACGCGCCTTGCGAGCATGGTGAGGAGCGAGCGCTCTATTTCGTAGAACCGTACCTCGACCTTCGCATCGTTCTAACGCCCGTGCGCTGTGTTACGCGGGCGTCCGCGTTTGCACGACTCGGCATCGCGATTGCATTCAGCGTGGCGTTTCGCCGCTCGACACACGTGATACCCCGAGGCTGACGTGATCGATTCCGTCCCGGACTCCGGCGCCCTTCCCACGCTGAGTCCCAATGAGATGCTCCGATTCAGTCGCCACCTCATTTTACCGGACGTCGGCATCATGGGTCAGCGCCGGCTCAAGGCCGCCCGCGTGCTGCTCGTCGGCACCGGCGGACTCGGCTCTCCGCTCGCACTGTACCTGGCCGCCGCAGGAGTCGGAACATTGGGTCTCGTCGACTTCGACGTCGTCGACGAGTCCAACCTCCAGCGCCAGGTGCTACACGGGACTCGTGACATCGGACGGCTCAAGCTCGACTCGGCGGCCGCGCGACTGGCGGATCTCAACCCGCACACGCGGGTCGAGCTGCACCACATGCGCCTTGATAGCTCGAACGCGCTCGATATCGTGGCGCAGTACGATGTCGTCGTCGATGGCACGGACAATTTCCCCACCCGCTATCTGGTGAACGACGCGTGTGTGCTGTCCGGGAAGCCGAACGTGTATGGTTCCATCTTTCGCTTCGAAGGGCAGCTCGCCGTGTTTGGTGCGCCGGATGGCCCATGCTATCGCTGCTTGTTCCGAGAGCCGCCGCCACCGGGACTCGTGCCCAGTTGCGCCGAAGGCGGCGTCCTCGGCGTGTTACCGGGAATCATCGGCTCATTGCAGGCCCTCGAGACCATCAAGGTGCTGTTGCACCTCGAGGGAACCCTCGTTGGTCGCATGTTGCTATTCGATGGTATTCCGATGACGTGGCGCGAGCTGAAAGTGCGGCGCGATCCCGCGTGTCCGGTCTGCGGCGATCATCCGACCATCACGGAGTTGATCGACTACGTCGCGTTCTGCGGCACCGCACCCGCCGGCCCCACGGTGCCGGGCATGTCGACGCGTGAGTTCCACCAACGCGTTTCCGGTGGCGAGCGTTTCACGCTGATCGACGTGCGCGAACCACACGAGTGGGACATCGTAAACCTCGCCGAGTATGATGCGAAGCTCATTCCGTTGAATGACTTCGGCCGCGCGATGCGGACACTCGACCTTCGTGCGCCCACCGTCATTCACTGCCGTTCCGGTGTGCGCAGTGCGAAGGCAGTCGAAGCCTTTGTGGAGGCAGGCGCCCGCCACGTGTGGAATCTCGAGGGAGGCATCCTCGCATGGAGTGACACAATTGATACCACGAAGCCGAAGTATTGACTTGCGCGCGCGAGGGGCCTGTTTGTCGTCCTCGCGGCCCTGCCTGGCCCGGCTTCACGTCGCTTAAAGTTCTCTAAGCCGAACTCTCGCTTTCCGGCGGGAATCGCGCTAAGCTCGTCGTCGCTGACGCGGCGCTGCGTCACATCTGAGTGAGCGATGTGCGCAGGGGATGCAATGACGGCCAGACGCGAAGAGGGGACATGCCTGGGCGGCGTGGCGCGACGTGTGGAGCGACTCGCGGACGAGCGCTGGCACGGACGAAGGCCAACCGTGCTTGTTGGGCGCGATGCCCGATTGACCGAAGCGCTCGATCGCATTGCGCGGTTCGCGGCCTCCGACGGCCCCGTGTTGATCACCGGGGAGACGGGGACGGGCAAGGAGTTGTTCGCACGCGCGTTATTCCTGCTTGGAGAGCGCCGGCAGCAGCAATTCCTCAGCATCAACTGCGCGCAGTATCACGACCCGCAGTTGCTCGCGAGCGAGTTGTTCGGACATCGACGTGGTGCATTCACCGGCGCCGTCACGGACCATCGCGGAATGTTCGACGTGGCAGACGGCGGCGTCATATTCCTCGACGAAGTGGGCGAGCTCTCACCGCCCGCGCAGGCCATGCTGCTCCGCGTCCTCGGCGAGGGGGAGATTGTTCCCGTCGGCAGCACGCAGGCGAAGAACGTCGATGTTCGTGTGGTGGCGGCGACAAGCCGCAATCTCGTGCGCATGGTGGAATCCGGTGCCTTCCGTCCGGATTTGTATTATCGACTGTGCTCTTTACACATCGTCGTGCCACCCGTTCGCGAACGCGGCGACGATTGGAGCTTGCTGGCCTCGTACTACCTCGACCAACTCGTCGCGAAGCGCGGCTCCGACAAGCAGCTGTCGGATGACGCGTGCGCGCTCATGGGGAATTACGACTGGCCCGGCAACGTGCGCGAGTTGAAGAGTGTCGTCGACACCGGCTTTCACTTGAGCGATGGCGGGTTCATCGAGCCGTGCCACTTTGTCGAGCAGCTTCAGAGTGTGAGCCAGGGGGAGCAGGCGCGTCGGATCCCCGTCTTCCGTGAGGACGCAACCGTGAAGGCCGTGCTCAACCAGATGCTCGTCGATGGTGCGAGCTTCTGGGATGTGGTGCACAAGCGATATCTCGCGCGCGAACTCACGCGGCAGGAAGGACGTCTCGTCATCGAGGGCGGCCTGGCGAAGACGCGCGGCAGCTACAAGCAGCTGGTCGTGCTCTTCAACATGCAGTCGTCGGACTACCTCAAGTTCATGGACTTCCTGCGGCATCAACGATTGAAGCCCGATGCGCCATGAGTCACGCCATGTGATTTAGGAGGCACGAATAGATCGAGCGCGCGTAAGAATAGATCGGCGGTGCCGGGAAGCGCGATGAGCGATCGAGCGTTGGGCGCGTAACGCCTTGCCGTCACACGCGATAGCAGGAGCAGCGCGCTGGGTACATGGGTTGCCTTAGACGAGTCCGGCGGCGCCGCCCAGATGCTGCTCCACGATTACGCGAGGTACCACTCATGACCATCAAGGAACTCATTCGCCGGCGGACGTCGAACGTTGTGTCCGAGCCCACGAACGCACGCGACGACCATGCGGCTCCCGAACCCCTCGACGCGGCGGGGGAACTCGACGATGCGAGCCTCGAGCGAGTCGCTGGTGGAGCGAATATCGTCCAGGAATGGGAAGCAGTCTGGTAGCGTGCGCGCGGCGAACCGCGAACCGCGTCGGGCAAGGGCGATCCCGAGGTGTTCGTGGAACGTGGTGCACGACCATGCCCCCCATCCATTAGTCCGGATGGGGGCATGACACGGCTTGAACGCGCACGCCGCCTGCGCACGCACCCGTGGCTCCAACTCGCCTCAGCACGTATCGCGCGCTCGTGCCGTTTCGTACGATGTCCTGAGTGATGCGCATCGTCCCGTCGGGGAGCAGTACTGCGTCCAGCGTCACGCCTTCGAGACGTTCGGACTCACCGTGCAGCGCTTGGCCTGATGTGGTGAACCGTCCCCGATCCAGCCAGCGCGGATTGCCAGCGGGTTGGCCATTCACGGTGAACCGCAGGAACGCCGCCTGTCGATACGTGCCATCCGCCGCGAGCGTCACGGTATCCGCGTCAACGTACACGTCCAGCGTATCCGTCGGCCCAGTCACGTGATCGACACGTGCGGGGAGCGGCGCGCCCTCGGCGTTCGTCAGGATGAAGACTCCCGACACGCGCGATGCCACGGTCACCGTCCCGCGCATGCCCGGGTGGATGTGGCATTCGTAGGAGTAGGTGCCCGGCGTCGTGAACACGCGACTGGTCACCACGTCACTGTTGCGTCCCTCGATGTCGAGGGGCGCGCCGGCGACGGTGGCGAAGAACACGTTGTGCGGCACGGTGCCGAATGCGAACGACACGGTGTCCCCCGCCGTGACCGTCAGAGCGCCCGGCGTGAAGGCGAGCGCCGGCGTGGCGTCGATTCGGACTCCGGCGGGCGGCGTGTCGATGGGGGGCGCGTCGCTGGGACGTGTGTAGTCGGCGCCGCAGGCAGCGAGCGCCGAAGCGAGTAAGAGGACTCGCAGGTGTTTCGCGGCGGCGTGCTCGAGTAGAGGTATGTGGTGCAGTGGCATGGTCGTATTCCAGCGAAGTGTGGGTTGTCGTCGGGCATTGGGGGCTTCTCTCCTTCCTCGTCGATCTCGTCCGGCACGAGACCGTGTGCCTCGCGGTGCGCGGGGGCACCAGTGACCACGCCTGCCGTGACGCCGGGGATCGCGTGGACATCCAGGAACAGCGTCATTGCGTCATCCTCGTGCGGCGTGGAACTGCCGTCCATCGTCTGGGTGATTTTGTAGATACGCTACGTATCGTAGCGATACTCGCCATCGTTGTCAAGCGCGCCCGCGGGGATCACGGACGGAGGCGCCAAGCGCGTGACGGAATCGGAGCGTGTGGATGACGGCGAGGGGCGATGCCGGTGGCGTGAGTGGAGACAGGTTAGCCGCGACCGACCGGCGCGACCTCGTGGCTAGTACGGGGAATTACGATCCGAGTACGGAGACCTACCGCCGCGGCAGCGTCGAATTGGACCGCGGGCGCGCGGCAGCCGCCTTGCATCGCTACGCAGCGGAGCGTAATGTCACGCATGCCTTCCAAACACTCGTCACCCGTTCCCGCGCGGGCCGCCCCCGGCCGCCCACGCAGTGAGGAAGCGCGGCGCACCGTCCTCGAGGCGGCGCACGCGCTGTTCGACAGCGGCGGCCTTCAGGCCGCGACCATCGAGGCGATCGCCGCGCGCGCCGGCGTCGCGAAGACCACGATCTACCGGCGCTGGCCGAATCGGGCGTCGCTCCTGGTGGACCTGCTCGTGGAGATCGCCACCGCGCAGGCGCCCGCACCGTCGGTGGGCAAGGCTCCCATGCGCGCCCTGAGCACCGAGCTGCGGACCGCGGCGATCGCCGTCAACGGCATCGCGGGGCGCCTCATGGCGTCCCTCGTCGGTGAGGCGCAGCAGGACGCCGACGTCCGTACCGCGCTACTCGAGGGCCTCTTCTATGCCCGCACCGAGGCGACGGCCAAGGTCGTCGCACAGGCGCAGTCGGCGGGACTCATCCGCGCGGACGTGCCACCACGGCTCATTGTCGATATGCTGATCGGGCCGCTCATCTACCGGCTACTGGTGCAGCACGAGCTGGTGACCGAGCGCTTTGCAAAGCAGGTCTTCGACACCGCGCTCGACGGCCTGCGACCACTGCGACGCGCGCGGCGATAGCGGCGCCACTTGGCTCGCCACAACGACGCCGCGCATCCACGGCGGTTCGGAACGATACGCGCGGCGTGGACGTCCAGGAACACCGGACCATGGACGTCGATCAGTTGTGGCAGGCTAACGCGGTGGATCCGGAGCGGGTGATCGCGCCGTCATTGCAACCCATAGACGACCACCTCATTCGCAAATGTCGGCAGGTACACGTGTCCGTTCGCGATCGTGGGCGGCGAGAATTTCGCATACGCACCCCCTACGTCGCGGGCAAGATTCTGACGACTGTTCCACAGCTCCTTGGTGATGTCACTGGCATCGAACGCCCGCAAGATTCCCGGCATCACGCCATGTTCGGCGTCACCGCTGAATGCATAAGAGGCCCACACAATGCCGGTCCCGTCCTTGGAGCCGTTGGACGAGACAGACAACATCGCGCCACTGTGGCCCGTGGGTCCGCCCGCAACAGATGACACAATTGCTCCGTTCTGATTTAGCAGGTTGCCGGTCCGGTCAAACGGGATGGCGCGCAATGGCTCGTTCTCCGGCCAGATGTAAACGAATTCCGTCGCGCTCCCTCGGTAGTAGGCTGGTTGACAGTGCATTTCGGAATGGACGCTCAACGCGACGACTTGTTGCACCTGATTCGCACCCGATGTGTAGCCGCCCATGTCGTCTTTGTTCAGCAGATACAACGTCCCGTCCTTGTCGCCAGTGAGGAAATAGCTGGAGTTCGGAATCAGGAGCGAACCAATCCCGCCATAGTCCAGGTCATTGTCGCTGAGAAAGCCGAAGTTGTAGGGCGTGAAGTAGCTGGCGACGCGCAGGGTCGAACCGGACGGTGTGAGTTTGAGGGCACTTTCCGCGCGATTTCTCAGGCTCGTCGGATCGCCGCTCACCCCCACTGTTCCGTTTCCCGTGACTACATACAGGTTTCCTTGTGCGTCGGCGGCCATGCCGGCTCCGCTCTCCCACATGCCGCCAGCGGATCCATCGGGCGTGGCATTATAGACGACCTGCGGCTGCAAGGTGGTGGCGTCATACCCGAGGATCCATCCGTGGTATGGCCCCCAATCACAATGGGATGAAAAGCTCACGTACACGACGCCGTTCACGAGCGTCAATCCCTGACGCTGGTTCTGCCGCTGCGCATCGAACGTGATCAGTCCATTCACGCTCCCGTCTCCCGTCCCCGGCGATGTCGCGGTGATTCGCATCTGGCTACCGACGACGTCACTCCCGTCGACAATGCTCACGGCGTGCAGCGTTTGTACGAACGAGCTGCCCGTGGTGCTGCGCGCAACGAAATACATGATGCCTCGTGCCGCATCGATCACCGGGGTGCCCACGATACCGATATTGCCACTGAAGTCCTGGTACTGTCCGCCACAGGCTCCCGTCATGTCGGTATTTCTTGGCGCTCGCATGCGCGGCTCGTTGAACTGTCTCTGCCAGTACGGTTTTCCGTTGTCGGCGTCGTAGGCATACACCGTATTGTTGACCGTGGCGATATAGACGACGTTGTGCACGCCGTTGTCGATGCCGAGGTGGCCCACGACCAACGGTTGCGCGTACACCTGGTCATCCACGCGCAGCGTGA
>JBDTMO010000207.1:0-8566 GCA_039934235.1 bacterium
CGAATTCCGCGTTCCACTCGAACTCACTCAGGGCAGAACGAACATCCTCGTGATGCTCCGCGCCACGAACGGGCATACGCCTGCGCTGCTCGAGCTGCGCAGCGTGCAAGACCACAACGAATAATTCACCAGGCCTAAGGACATGACATTTTCGTCCGTTTTACGTGCAAGTCTCTTCGCCGCAATGCTCGTCATCGCGCCGCAAATCGGCGCGCAGGCGACCGCGTCGCCAACGGCCGCTGCCACGCAAAAGCATTGGCCACTCACGCGACCCGAGTTAACAGGCTTCGCTGAAACCAGTCGCTATGACGAGGTGGTCGCATACATGAAGGCGATGGCGGCCATTTCGCCAAAGATCCACCTCACCACTTACGGCTACACCTACGAAGGACGCCCGCTGCCACTCGCGGTCATCGGCGCTCCGGGCACAACGCCGGAGCAAGTCATCGCGACCAAAAAGACACGCATCTACATCCAGGGCAACATCCACGCAGGCGAAGTCGAAGGAAAGGAAGCGCTCCTCTGGCTGCTCCGCTCCATCGCCAAGGGTGAGCGCGACAAGTGGCTCGAGTCGGTCGTCCTGCTCATCAACCCGATTTACAACGCGGACGGAAATGAGCGCGTGAACGTGACCAATCGTGGCACCCAGAATGGTCCGTATGGTGGCATGGGCACGAGAGAAAACGCACTTGGCCTCGACCTCAATCGCGACGGAACCAAGCTCGAAACGGCAGAAGCGCGCTCACTCGCCAGGCTGCTAACGCAATACGATCCGCACGTCGCGATGGACCTGCACACGACGGACGGCAGCGCGAACAGCGGCTTCAACATGACGTACGAAACATCGCTCAACCCCAACGATTCCAAGGCGACGTCGAGCCTGTTGCGTGACGTCCTGCTCCCAACGATCACCAAGGCCGCAAAGGACAAGCACGGCGAAAACTGGTGGTATTACGGCGGCGTCTCGGGCACAGGTGATACGCGCGCGTGGCGCTCTGATGCCGAGTTGGCGAAGCCGCGGTATACGTCGACGTACTTTGGTGTGCGCAACAAAATCGGCATCCTCACCGAGACGTATTCCTACGCGTCCTTCCAGGATCGCATCAACAACACGTACTGGTTCCTCGAAGAAGCACTCGGCTACGTCGCCAAAAATGGTGAAACGGTGCGAAAGGCAGTTGCGACGGCGGAAGCGGAGTCCATCATCGGCAAGCAACTCTCGGTGCGTCAGGAGTTGGTGAAGGCACCGGATCTCAAGCCGATCGTCTTTGCGCCGACGACCTCCGAGCGCAATCCCTATGTCGCCGATCGCCCGTATCGTGCGCGTGCCAAGGGCGGCGAGACGACGGAGATGTTGCCGTTTTACGGCACGACCGAGCCGACGGAGACCAGCCTCGCGCCACGGGCGTGGATCATCCCGAATACTGCGGACACTGAACAACCAGCGGCTGCGCGTGGCGCGGGCGCTGGTGCAGGTGGTGGTCGTGGTGGTGCAGGCGGTGGGGGTGGTGGTGGCGGTGGATTTGGACGCGGGCCCGTTGGCTCGCCAACCGCGCGACTCATCGCCAGCGTTACGGACAGGCTCGAGGCACACGGCATCAAGTTTACGCGCACTGAACGCGAGATGCCGGTCAAGGGCGAGCAGTACCGCATCGCATCGAACACGCTCGCGGAACGCGAGTACCAGGGCACACATAAGATGCGGACGCTGACTGGAGCGTGGGAAGCAACGAACCTCACGCTTCCAGTTGGTTCGATCATCATTCCAATGGATCAGCCGCTCGCACGGTTGGCCTTCATTTTGTTCGACCCACGATCGGACGACGGCTTCATGTCGTGGAATATCCTCGATGCCGCACTCGCCAATACGCCCGCGCCAACGTTCTATCCCGTGCTTCGGACAATGGACGCCGTTGGTTCGGCACCGTGAATACTCATTGTCATCCTGAGCGAGCGTAGCGAGTCGAAGGATCTGCACTTTATTCGGACAATGGACGCCGTTGGTTCGGCACCGTGAATACCCGTTGTCATCCTGAGCGAGCGTAGCGAGTCGAAGGATCTGCACTTTATTCGGTAACAATTCTTACGCTCGCCGAGGAGATCGACATGAAACGCCGAGACTTTCTTCAGCAGTCCGCCGTCCTCGCCGCGATACCGTTCATAGGCACGCCTCTCATGCGCGCGCGCAATGCACCACTTCGCATCAACGCCGCGCGCCTCAACGCCAACCTCTCGGCATTCGATAACATCGGCCGCACGACAGGCGGCATCAATCGCGTCGCATACTCTTCCGCGGATTTGGCCGGCCGCACATTCGCACTCGATCAATTCAAGCAGGCCGGCCTCGTCCCGCGCATCGATGCGGCCGGAAACGTCTACGCGAGACTCGGCGGGAACGACAGTTCGCTCGCGCCAATCCTGATTGGTTCGCATATCGACTCCGTCACCGACGGCGGCAACTATGACGGACCCGTCGGCGCTTTCGGGGCGATAGAAGTCGCGCGATCGCTTCGTGAACAGCGCGTGCAACTCCGACATCCGCTCGACGTCGTGATCTGGCAGAACGAAGAGGGCGGCACCATCGGCAGCAAGCTCGCCATCGGCGATCTGACGGACGCAGATCTCGACAAGGTCGCGCGATCTGGTAAAACGATTCGCGAGGGAATCGGCATCATTGGAGGCGACGTGACGCGTTTGCGCGACGCGGTCAAGAAACGTGGTGACATCGCCTACTATATGGAGCTGCATATCGAGCAAGGCGGACTGCTCGAGAAAGCTGGCCTGAAGATCGGTGTCGTTCAGGGCATCGTCGGGCTCCGGTGGTTCGAGGTCACCGTCACCGGCGCTGCCAACCATGCCGGCGCCACACCAATGGATCAACGTCACGACGCGATGTTGGCCGCCGCCAAATTCACTGTCGCCGTCAACGACGCGATCACCTCCGAGCCTGGTCGCCAGGTGGCGACAGTGGGACGTCTCACAGTGTCGCCGAATACCACGAATGTCATTCCGGGACAGGTCATCCTCACCGTCGACCTGCGGGACTTGGACTCGGCAAAACTGGCTCGATTCACAGCGCGCTTCGAACAACTCGCGCGCGAGATCGGCGCGACGACGGGCACCACGTTCGCGTTCAAGCGTCTCGTGGACAGCGAGCCCGCGATCGCGGATGCACGGGTGACGGACTGGATCGACGCGAGTGTGGCGTCGCTTGGGCTCTCTCGCCAGCGCATGCCCAGTGGCGCCGGGCACGACGCCCAGGAAATCTCACGCATCGCGCCGATGGGTATGATCTTCGTGCCGAGTGTGGGCGGAGTGAGCCATTCGCCGAGAGAAATGAGCACGCCGGCGGACTGTGCAAACGGCGCGGACGTGCTGCTCAACGCGGTGGTCGCGGCGGATCGGGCCTGAGCTACGACATTGATGATCGCTTCCATGCGACTCCTCGCACCGTGCGCCGTCGTCGCGTGTGCGAGTCGTTCGGAGGTGCCTTCCCGACGCGCCGGGGCTGCGCCGTCAGTTCGAATGGCGCAGATTGCCCCGCGCGTCACCGTCGAAGTCGTGGATTGGGGTGGACGCGGGCCGGCGCTCGTCTTTCTCGCAGGGCTCGGCAATACGGCGCACATCTTTGATGATTTCGCGCCGCAGTTCACCGACCACTTTCATGCTATCAGCATCACGCGGCGTGGCTTCGGGGCCTCCGCTGGCTCGCCTCCGGCCCGCGAGCTCGACACGCTCGTCGCGGACATCACCGCGGTGCTCGATAGCCTTAGAATCCAGCAGCCGTTGCTCGTTGGACACTCGATCGCCGGAGAAGAACTGACGCGGTTTGCAGAACTTCACCCGACGCGCTGCGCGGGCCTCGTATACATCGACGCAGCCTACGACCGGACGAGCATCGATTCACTCGCCAAGGAGCAACCCACCGCGCCGAGCCCACATGTAAATGCGGCGGACACGGTCTCGTTCAGTAGTGTGCGTGCGCTGTATGCCCGCGTGCTGGGAGTACAGGAACCAGACGCCGAGATTCGCGCGACCGAACGCTTCGACGCGGCGGACCGCTACTTGGGAGCGGTGACCGCCAACTCGCTCAAAGCGCGTGTCACGAGTGGCAGCCAGATGGCTCGGTACGACCGCGCGCACTGCCGCGCCCTCGCTCTCTATGCTGTGCCAGACTCGATCGCCGATGTACTGCCGTATTACGGCGAATTCGATGCTTCGGGGCGGACACAAGGCGAGGCGGTGTTCCGATTTGTCCAGCGCGTCGTCGCGGAGTCGCGCGCGCGGATCCAACGGTTCCCGCAGAACACGGTGGTCGAGGTGCACGGGGGCAACCACTACATCTTTCTGCAGCAGCCGAAAGCAGTCGCGGAGACGATGCGCGTGTTCCTGTCAGGGAGTTCCTCGCTGCGGCGCTCTAGCGAACGCTGAAGTCGGCAGAGGTGCTATTGAGCTGGTCGCGGCGGATCGGGGCTGAGGCCGCCCTCCTTGATGCGCTTGACCATTACCGCACTCCACCCAACGTTCCATGTATGGACTCAATCGCGACGGCATATCGCTATATCGTACGCACTCCCGGCATTCGGGGCGGTAACGCTCGGATCGAAGGCACGCGAATCGGCGTTCACGACGTAGTCGCCCTACTTCAAAACGGCGAGTCCGTGGACAGCGTCGTCGGTGAGAATTGCTTCCCCGATCTGTCTCGGGCGCAGGTGTATGAATGCCTCGCGTTCTACGAGGATCACCGCCGGGAGATCGATGTGCTCGTGGCTGGGCGGATGGTTCCACCTGAGCGGTGAACTTCCTTTCGACCACGACGTTCCCGACGAGTTTCGCTTTTCGCTTGAGAGTCTCGGGCATGTAGTCACCAGGCTTCGGTTCGTGCTTCCGCCCGACAGCACCGACGCAGCCGTGCTTGTTCATGCCGCAGAAGAGAAGCTTGTACTGGTCTCTTGCAATCGGCTCGATTTCCTGGAGCTGGCGAAGAACGCCCCACACCATGGGATCATCCTTCTCTTTCGCCGCCGTACACGGCTGGCGGAACGAGCGGCATTGATCCAACTGGTCACGCAAGCGGGCGAACCGGGCATCGTGGGCAATATCAATTTCGCGTGAAGCCGCAGCCTCACCTAAACACAATACGGTTCAGTTAAGGGGTTGTCATCCCGCAGGAGCGAAGCGAGTGGGTGGGATCTGCTATCCCTGCTCTGTGGCGTTCGTCGAGCGCGAGGACAGTAGATCCCGACACTGGCTCGCAGCGCTCGCCATTGCGGGATGACATCGCTTCGCGCCCTAACTGAACGGCATTGGAGCTAAACAATTCTCAGAAAGAGAATTTCCCCACGGTTTTGTCGTACTCCCGTCGAGCCGTTCGTTGTTGGAGTGAAAGCCGGGCAGAGAGCCCTGCCGGGCGCGCGAGTTTTTCGCAACGCCGACGGATCAGAAACTCCAACCGCAGTAGGCGAAGACTCGTATGAGAACGCTCAAAATCATCGAACACATCTCAATGGACGACGTAATCCAACACACCGCCGATGGCGGCGATTTCCCGTACAACGGCTGACCACGCCCTATCGGAGCCCCGGTGGCCTCGAGGCACTCCTCGCCTCGCACACGCCGCCGGGGCCGGGCCTGCATCGACGAGAATCTTCCGTTGCGCATCAACTCGAAGATTCAGGCCTTCGAGAGACCGGGCGCCGAGGAGGACCATGTCCCCCGGCTCGCCAAAGACCACCTCGTCCCCCGTACCCAGACCCTCGGCGAAAACAGTGGCGAGACCAGCCCAGCGCTCGAGGGCGCTGCCGTCCGCCTGCCGAAAGTGCCACAGCTTGAAATGCGAGACACCGAGCGACTCGAGAATGTGTCTCGGAATCCAGGTGAGCTCTGATCCCGTATCGACGAGAACACCGCGAACCAGGCGCCGTTCTCCGGGTTGCTGCGGATTCTCGATTTCGATGTCGATTCGAAAGGTGCCCACGGCTTTCATGATGTCCTCATTCTGCCCAAAAGCTGTCACCAAAACGACGCACGCGACATCCATGTGCGTGATAGTTGCTCATGGTGCGTGACAGTTGCTCATGCGAACGGGAAGCGAACCCATGTTTTAGCGGCATGCCAACGTTTTCCGCCGGCCCGGTGTCCAACACCTCGACCCGCAATTCAGATCTCGGCGGCCTGCGCGGCGTTCATCATATCGTAATGCAAGTTTAATTGGTCGTAATGCAAGGTTGATTGCGGTTTGTATACATCACCTGTAAGGTGATGAATCCCCCTGCGCGCAGTGATGCAGGGCCCCACTCCCCCGCTCGAGCGTTGCCCAGATGCGACAGCTTCGCAAACGCTGGCTCCCCATTCTTATCGTGCTGTTCGTCATCGGCGCTGCCGCCTGGTACAAGTGGCCGGCAAATGCGTCCGCCGCCGAGGCGTCTCTGTACGCTCCTGTAAAGCAGGGCGACTTCAAGGTGATCGTGACCACAACCGGCGAACTGCGAGCGCGCAAGTTCGTGCAAGTCACAGGACCGGTGGGGGGTCAGGCAGCGAACGTGTATCAAACGAAGATCGCGTCGATCGTCCCGGAAGGTTCATTGGTCAAGGAAGGGGACGTCATCGCCGAACTGGATAAGGCCCCCGCCGCAACGAAGCTCGCGAGCGTCACGCTGGACCTTCAGAAAGCACAAGCCGAATACACGACGGCTCAGCTGGACTCGACGCTGAACCTCGCGCAGGCTCGCGAGGATGTTCGTACGGCCGAGTACGTGCTCGAGGAGAAAAAGCTCGCGAAGGAACAGGCGAAGTACGAAGCGCCTACAATCAAGCGCCAAGCCGAGATCGACTGGGAAAAGGCAGACCGTGCACTCGCGCAGTCGAAGCGCAATCTCGACACGAAGACCAAGCAGGCCGTCGCCAAGATGTCCTCCGTTGGTGCCGATCTGGGGCGTCAGCAGAACAACCTGAAGAATATCCAGACGTTCATCGGCGACTTTACCGTCAAGGCGCCCGCGCCCGGCATGGTGATCTACCTCCGTGATTGGAACGGCAAGAAGAAGGGTGTCGGCTCGCAGTGGAACGCGTGGGAGAATTCAGTCGCAACGCTGCCCGACCTCACGCAGATGGAGTCGCAGACGTACATCAACGAAGTCGACGTACGGAAAATCGCGGTCGGCCAGAAGGTGCAGATCACGCTCGACGCCGATGCATCGAAGAAGCTCGAAGGCACGGTGACGCACATCGCGAACGTTGGCGAGCAAAAGCCGAATCAGGACTCGAAGGTGTTCGAGGTAAAGATCGACGTGACGAAGGCCGACACCACGCTACGGCCCGGCATGACGACGGCCAATGCAGTCGAGACCGCGTCGATTCCGAACGTGATGTCGATTCCCCTCGAAGCAGTCGTGAACGAAGCGGGATATCAGTACGCCTACAAGAAGTCCGGCAGCCGCGTCGTGAAGCAGATGATCGAGACCGGCACGACGAACGACAACGAGATCATCGTGCGTCGCGGCCTGACGATCGACGATAAGGTCCTGCTTACGCCGCCTACGGACAAAACGGGCATCAGAACTGATTCCATAGCCGGACTCAAGCCGATCACGGCGCCGGTCGCCGGTGGCGACACGGCTAAGAGCGTCAAGGTTCCTGCGGCAATAGCGCCTCCGCCCGCCCCTGCCGGAATGAAGCCGGTAGGCAAGCCGATCTCGTCGTCGCCAGCCAAACTAAAAGGCTGATCCGTGACAGATGCTCCACTTGGGCCGGGCGCGCCGCCACCATCGCGCGCCCGAGCCTTGGCCACCCATATCCTGTTCAGCGGCGGCATTGCCGCCGAAGCGGTCGTGCACAACAAGCTGCGCGCGAGCCTCACGTCGCTCGGCATCCTGTTCGGCGTGGCCTCCGTCATTGCGATGTTGGCCATCGGCAACGGCGCCGAACAGGAAATCCTCGCACAAATGAAGCTCCTCGGCGCCAATAACATCGTCATCACGCCGATCATCGAGCAGAAGGAAGGCAAGAACGAGAAGGACGACACGAAGAAAGCGGCAAAGAAATTCACGCCCGGCCTGAGCTATCTCGACGCGCAGGCCATCAAGGCCACCCTGCCAGCTGTGTCAGCAACGAGCAGCGAAGTCGTCATCAACAGCGTCATCACGCGCGAGGGACACCACCGCTCGGGGAAGGTCGTCGGCATCGACCCGAGCTATCTGGACGTGAGCAACATGCGCATTGCCGAGGGCACTCCATTCGCCACGCGACACTTTGTCGGCGCACTGCCTGTCGCGATCATCGGGCCGGGCGTAAAGTCGCGATTCTTCACTAGCGAAAACCCGATTGGCCACACGATCAAGGTGGGCACGCAATGGCTCACGGTCGTCGGGGTGCTCGAAGATCGCAAAGTCTCGTCGGAAACGGCAAAGCACCTGGGCATCCGCGACGCCAACATGGACGTCTACGTGCCACTCCAGACAATGCTGCTTCGCTTTCGCAATCGCGGCGAAGTGACGCAGGCGGAGATGGAACTGGCAGCGCAGGAAGGCAACTCGAATGATGGCGCCGACTCGTCACAGACGGACGA
>JBDTMO010000208.1:0-8556 GCA_039934235.1 bacterium
TCATCCTGAGCGAGCGCAGCGAGTCACTTGTCATCCTGAGCGAGCGCAGCGAGTCACTTGTCATCCTGAGCGAGCGCAGCGAGTCGAAGGATCTGCACGTGCCGTTGCGCAGTAAACTGCCCGCGCATTTCATGAGTCGTGCATCCAGTAGCGGCGCGCGGTGCGTAGAAAGAGCATGACCACCACTCCGCGCCGCGTCTTCCTCACCGGCAGCACCGGCTACCTCGGCCGCGCAACCAGCGCAGCACTGCTGGCCCGCGATCATGCCGTCGATGCGCTCTGCCGCGCGAGCGCGCGCGAGAAGACCATCCCAGGCGTATCGCCCATTGTCGGTGATCCGCTCGACGCGCGCAGCTACGCGAATGCACTCAGGCCCGAACACGTCGTGGTGCATCTCGTCGGCACCCCGAAACCCGCACCATGGAAAGCCGAGTCATTCGAACGTGTCGACTTGGGCTCGGTGCAGCAGCTCGCCACGGCGACGTCTGCGTCGCACGTGGCGCACATCGTCTACGTCAGCGTCGCGCAACCTGCCCCCACAATGCACGCGTACGTTGACGCGCGACGTCGAGCGGAGGCGGTGCTGCATCACACCAACGTGCCGCTGACCATTCTTCGGCCGTGGTACGTGCTCGGACCGGGCCATCGCTGGCCCATCATGCTGGCGCCACTCTATTGGGCCGCCAACTTCGTTCCATCCATGCAGGACGGGGCTCGACGGCTTGGCCTCGTCACACTGCAACAGATGGTGACGGCGCTGGTCTTTGCCGTGGAGTCAGCCCGCGACGAGACACGCGTGCTCGAGGTCGATCAGATTCGCGCTCTGTCGTCCTGAGCGCAGCGAAGGACCTGCACCTAGGTACGAAAGCAGGTCCTTCAAACGCGTTTCGTCAGCGCTAGTAGTAGCGGAAGTCGTGCACGCCACTGTTCGCATGCACCACTGTCATCGTCCGATTCACACTACGCTGACGCGAAACGGGCTGGCCAAACATGTCGTAGTTGCTCACCATGCTGCGGTTCGTCGCGCTGCCGCGCTGAGGCACGTACTGACCGGTCGCCATTGAACAGGCCTGAAGTAGCGAAGAACCCGCGAGAGCAACAGCCAGAGCGATCAGTCGGCGATTCGTCCTCGAATTCATGGTGCTCTCCTCACGAAGGTGACGGATGGCGTGCGCTATTGGACGCTCGACAGAAACATGACAATTGTGCGCCCATCCGGATTGACCCGCCAGCCCGTGCCCACCCTATGCGCTACGGTTTACTGACCGAGGAGCCACTACCGGCTGGTGGGACGGCCGACACTCCAGGCTTGGGCTTATCGGAAAACGTGACCGGGTTGCCGAACTGCCACTGCGAGTGCTCACGCTCTCGCATCGGCACTTCAACCAACCGCTTCATCATCGGAAACAGCTCCTTTTGCGACGGCGTCACGATCGAGTCCGCAACCTCCGGCTGCTCCCAGAAAATCTTCCAGTAGGCCTTCTGGGTGGTCTGCACGCTATCGAGTTCGCCTTTCCCAGCGCCCCCCTGCCCCTGCGCGAGGAACTGGCCAAGCGGCACATACACCCCCCGTACGCGCGCGGAGTACACCGAGTCCGCTCTTCGCAGCGCCGACACCTGCGCCGGGCTCAGGAACAACGAGTCACTCTCCGCGAGCAGCGCCTTGTGAATGTTCGACGTGTTGTCGAGGTAGAACGCGGTGAGCGAATCTGCCGAACGACGCTCCCAGCCCGTCGTGCCGCGTACTGGTTCCACGGCACGGCGCAGTTGCTGTAAGTCGTAGTTGGTGGAGAGCCGCAGCGAAACGTCGATGACCAGGCGGAACGGATTGAGCGAAAGGGTGCGACCGGGACGCGTGTCGGCAAACCGGGGATTGACGTCATAGCGAAAGCGCTGCGCCGCTGCGTCGAAGCCCCGCGGCACGAGCAGCACGGGATCCGGCGTCGCCGGCGATCCCCAGCCACGCATGGACTCGCTCCCGTGCAGCGCTTGGTCGAGTCCCGCCAGCACGTTCTGGAAATACACATTCGGCGACACACGACCGCCCCACTGCTGCGGCGTCGGCGGACGCCATTGCACGTTGATCGACTGCGTCCACGGTCCGCGACAGCTGTTGCGACCCGCGACCTGTCCGGCGTTCGCGAGCAGGCATCCCTTCGCCGTCGATGAGCCCGTCGAAAGCAGCGCCCGAAACTGTGCGGCCAACGCGGCATCCGTCTCTTTGACAGGATCCGGCACGAACGCACGATCACCGCCGCGCCCGTCGCCATTTACATCGCCCTGCACCAGTGGTGTAAACGGCAAGCCGGACTGCGCGCGCGCGAACAGCGTCCATGTGCCCGCGAGCCCCTTGGAGAAACCAGTCGACACGACAATCGCATGCCGCGCGTCGAATTGCCCAGACGCCCACTCCAGGTCGCGTGGATCGCCGAAGCCCGCGCCATCGAAGCCGCGGAATTGCCGCCTGGTCGATTGTAGGGTGTAGTTGACGGATCCGTAAAACTGCCCCGCGCCTCGAAACTTGAACACGTCCGGAGAGAGGCCGAAGGTAATCTGGCTCCCATACCCACGCAGATCGCTCACCCTCCGTGACACTCGGCCATACTGATCCGAAATGCGCGATTCAGCCGCAGACACCGTTCCACTCGCTGGGTCGATCGCGCTGGTGGACACGAACACCGGACGGTTCCCCTCTCCGGCAAGCGTAAAGCGCGAGACGCCCTTGAAATTCGCGTCGACAGATCCAGGCTGCGACAGGTCGTAAGACGCCAGGGCACCCACGCGAAAGAGCAAACTCTTGTAGCTCGTGTTCCAATCCATCGACGCGCGCCAGCTGTGTGGCACGTCGTATCCTGGATCGATCAGCGTGACGGACGGCGCCCGCTCACCAAGCGCGCCTCCGCCGTCCGCGCATTGCGTGGGTACGGAGCTCGGGTCCGAGTTGAAGCGCGACCAGTCGACAACCGGAACCGCCGCGCCGACACAGGACAAATACAACGTGCCACCGGGCAATCCATTTGACGCAGATGCATCGGCGAGAATTCCTGGCCGCAGCAAGTCGCGGAAGTCGCCAATACCGCCGCGTATGACGCCCGCCGTTGTGCGATAGTAGCGACCGGTCTGGTTCGAACTTGTCCCGCTTCCGTTCTCCTTGTCGCGATTATACGTGTACGAAAACCCGACGCGCGGACTGATGTGCACGCGCATCGGAGCCGTGCCCGATTGCACGCCAAGCGCCTGGTCGAGCGCTGTGTTCTTCGGTGGTGCGCTGAAGAAACCGTCGGCTTCCGCGCGCGCACCGTAAATCATGCTGAAGAAACGGGTGGGCGCGTACAGGTGGGCGACGGCAGCCGCTGAGTTCCACACACTGCCTGAACGTTCTGGCTGTGATAGAGTGCGGGTGAAGCTCGCCGGGTGGCCCGCATCAAAGTCGGCAATGGAGTTGAACGCGAACGTGCCGAGCTGATTGGGAACGCCATCCTGCTTCAGGCCGTCGCCACGCGCCCATAACAATCCCTTGAACCGATGACGACGACCACCAGCATTCCACGCCGTCTCGTTCGCCGCCTCGGCGGTCCACCGTGCATCGTCAGTGGCGAGATACGAGCCGCCGCCAAGCGTAAGACCGGTTACGTCCGTGCTCGCGTCCAACATCGACGAACGGACAACGATGTTCGCACCAGGCAACGATCGATATGGAGTGACCTGCGTGTTGACGGCGCTGGCGGCCAGTCGCGTCTCGGTAAGAACGCGGCGACCCTCGCCGACAAACGTGCCGAGGGTGAGCTGGCCACCAAAGGTCCGTTCGCGCCGCTCGCCCGCTGTCGATGGCGCCGACGTTGGGCCGAACCCAAGCGCTCCATCCTTCGTGTAGCCGGCATACGTCGTAAGCGCGCGTGTACTGAGCGTGTCTCGCGTATCATCGAACCGGCCAAGCCAACTCACCGCGTCGTGCTGGCGATTCACCGGCAAGCCTCCGATTCCCGCAAGACCCAGCGGGCTCGCAATCGCCACCAGGCGCGCAACGGAATCCGGAGCGACACCCGCCCGAATGAGCGCTGCGGCGTCAGCGTCGAGCAGGGTTGCGGGGTCGCTCGAGTTGCGAGCGAGGTCCAGCGACACATTGTACGTCGCCGCCCCGCGAATGATTTCTCCATCCGCACCAAAGCTTCCCCGCGCGCCGCCGCTCCGTGCGCCAAGTGATCGCGCAGTCGCGTCCGTAAACTGGAATTGTTGTGGATCGAGGGTGAAGAACGCATTGCGATTCTGATAGAACCGGTCGCCCGGTCCAAGGCGAACATCGATGTTGGCACCGGCGAATCCGCCGCGCGTTGGATCGAACGTGGCGCCGGTGACACGCGTCTCCGTACGTGCGGCGCGAGGGATCGCCCCCGCAGCGAGACCCATTCCGTTCAGCGTGGTAAGATTCGATTCTCCACCGGAACCAAGGATGGACGGCCCGGCGCCCGTCATGGTGATGTTCGACATCGTGCCCGCGATCGCGTTCAAGTCGCCGGCGATCGTTGGCGATATCGCGCCGTTGATGCCGTCCTTCCATTTCTCCGATGATCCAGGCTCCGGACTCGTTGCGCTCACGTTGTTCGACGCGCGAACGGGCTTGTCGGCGGTGACCTTCACCGCGGCGAGCAACGCGATGTCGCGCTCCATCTTGAAATCCACGACGAACTCGTGCTCGGCCGCCTGCCGCTGTACACGTCGCCGCGATGGCTTGAATCCCGTCGCACTCACATACACGAGATAGTCGCCCGTGCCCTGCTCGAAGCGCGTGCTGTAATTCCCCGCGCTATCCGACGCAGCCTGCTGCGTGAGCCGATCAGGACCTCGTGTCACCATGACCGTCGCGACGAGGGCGTGGCTCGAGTCGTCAGTAATTCGCCCTCGAATGACTTCGGCAACCTGCTGCGCAGATGCGCGCGTAGACACGATCGTGCACGTCAACAAGGCGGTCGTGAGAGTGCGATGATAGCGCATAGTGGGTGCGAAACGGGTGCACTGAGTAGCGAGAACCGCTGTTTGACACCGTACGTGCGGCTACGGTTGGCGGTTGCGTCCATGAGTGCTAGAATATTAGCATTTGCTAGAAAATTAGCAATTGCCTCCGCCCGCTCCTGAGAATCGGAGCGGGGTCATTCATTCAGAGCGTACTGTACGAGTCGACGAATCCGCACCCTTCAACGTCCAGAACTCCTTGCCTGGATCGAGATTCAGCGCATCGAGGATGCGCTGCGACTCGTCGACGGTTCGCGGCTTCCACCCCGGCAAACGTCGATCCGGATACCACGCCTTGGCCAGTCGCCATGTCTCCGCGAGCGTGAGCACCGCGCCGCGTTGATTGCCCTGCTTTTTCAGCCACCATTCGAGATGTTCTTCCGACCGGAAGAAGAGCATCGTGCTTCACGTAAAACCGATATCGTCGTACCAGCGCCGCGCCGGAAGCAGAATGTGGACCAATCCTTCGTGCGACAGCGGACCCTTCTCCGCGTCGACGTCGATGCGCACCGGCTCGTAGCAACATGCGCAACTCGTTTCCACAGTTGCCGACGTACCCAAGGACGCCGGGATGCCGAGCATGTCCCACGCGCAGTTGGCCCACCAGCTGACGGATTCGCCATGCACGCGGTATCGGGTAGCGACTGCGGAAAACGGACCGCACATCCAGATCTCGCCATTGTCGGGATTCACGATGACCCGCTTCGTCACCCCAAGGATCTTGAGCACTTCTCGTGTATCCTCGAGAGGCGCTTCGAATTGCCGCGCGATCTCCTCCGACTTGGGCGGAGTGCCTCGCGTGGCGACGTGTGAATAGATGAAGCGCCGCGTTGCGTCGATGGCGTTGAGCTGATCGTATGTCTGCATTGGGCACCCGTGAATGAGATCGGCGACAGCGTCAAAATAAGACGAAAACAGAAATCCCGCAGAGTTCCGACGCAACTCACAATGTGATGAGCTTGCAGGGCAATGTGATAGCTCTCACATTCGGAAATTCTTCACGCCTTTTTTTCGCCCCCCCCGCGCCTCAAGGATTCTAGTGAAACGGTCTGTATTCGCTTCGCTCCAGCCACGTTCCTCCTCGCTGCATGCTCCGTAGATGTCCCCGTCGCACCGACTGGCCTGGGTCCAGCCACGGCGGTGGCAAGCCAAGCCATCGCAACGAACTCGTACGTCATCGATCTCAACGGAACCTCAGTGCCGACGAACCTGACCGCCAGCCTCGCCGCGGCTGGCGGAACGCTGACGCAGTCGCTCGGCGGCGCTGGCATCGCTATGGCGCGGTCCGACGATCCAGGGTTTGCCGGCCGAGTAGCAAAGATCGCTGGCGTTCGCGCCGTTACACAGGACCGTATCGTCCAGTGGGTCTCTCCAAATGAAAGCACCGGAAACGCAGCGGAAGAAGTATCCGGTGCATCGGGCGTCGCAGCTCAGTCAGCACCCATCGGCTCGGTGGAAACGTTCCGCGCCATTCAATGGAATGTCGACGCCGTTTCGGCCCCGGCCGCGTGGGCCGCTGGGCAGCAGGGCGCCGGTGCGCGCGTTGCCATCATCGATGGCGGCATTCGATCGACACATATCGACATTGCCCCGAACTTCGACGTAGCGCACTCTGTTTCGTTCGTGCCGGGCTTTGCGTACGACGCCGATGTTGGAACGTTCTGGCACGGCACTCACGTTGCCGGCATTGTTGCCGCGCCGGTCAACAACGTCGGCACCGTTGGCATCGCGCCGAGCGCGACGATCATTGGTGTAAAGGCGCTGCACAATGGCTCGGGCACCTTCAGCTCGCTCATCAATTCGATTTACTATGCCGCCACGCCGATCGCGCGGGGTGGCGCCGGTGCGAACGTCATCAACATGAGCCTCGGTGCCGTCTTCAAGAGCAACGATGACGCAGCAGTACAGCTCAAGAACGCGCTGAGCAAGGCGACAACGTACGCATACCAACAGGGCGTCACCATCATCGCCGCCGCCGGGAACGATGGTCTCGACTTCGACCACACCAACAATGTGATCTCTGTGCCCGCGCAGTCCGCGCATGTGATCGCGGTGTCCGCAACCGGCCCAGTCAACTTCGCTGGCGGAGCAACGAACTTCGACCGGCCGGCGTCTTACACGAACTTTGGACAATCGCTCATCACACTCGCCGGTCCCGGCGGCGACGGCGTTCTCCCTGGCTCGGCCGTGTGCAGCTTTCCGCATTTTCCAAGCGGCAGCAGCCTGCAGCTTTGCTGGGTGCTCGACCTCGTTATCGCGCCATGCCGGGGTTCGGGCGCCAGCACCAGCACCTACTGCTGGGCGGCCGGCACGAGCATGTCGTCGCCCGCCGTGGCCGGCGTCGCGGCGCTCATCATTGGGAAGTACGGCGCCTTATCGCCAGCAGAAGTCGAGGCAAGACTTCGGCAATCAGCAGACGATCTCGGCAAGCCTGGCAACGACGACTTCTACGGGCGGGGCCGTGCAAACGCGCTCCGGGCCGTGCAGTAGTCCTCTGGCGCGCTTCGGAGCGAACGAACGGCCGGTCTCCGAATATTGAGGCCGGCCTTTTCGTATGGGCACCCTCACATCGGCAACGAAAGTTGTGCCGGCCCGTCGCCGACGTCGCCGACGGCATCGAGGTCTGCCACGTCGTCCGCGGCGTCTCCAGAATAACGGCCGAACGACACACCAAATCGGCCGCACACTTCCACGAACCGTGCGCGCAGGCCCTCGCGATATTTCTGTCCGACTTGATAACTGTTGGAATACGCACGCCGGTACTTGGCAGCGAGCTCGGGAAACTGCTCGTCGATGAACGGCAGGTAGCGATCACGTGCTGACGCCTGAAGGCGCAAGGCACACGCTGAAACGTACGACGCATCGGCCGCCTTCACGGCCTGCACGAGTTCCTCGACCATGGCGGGTGCGTCTGTAATTCCCGGAAGAACCGGCATCACGTTCACGCCAACTTCGATTCCGTTTGAGCGCAGCCGAGTGATGCCGCGGAGCCGCGCTTCTGGGGTTGGCGCGCGTGGCTCGAGACAGCGGGCGAGCTCCCGATCAACCGTGATGAGCGAGACATGCACCGAGAGGCGAGAACGCTCCGTGATGCGCAAAAGCACATCGATATCTCGCGTCACGAGAGGACTCTTGGTGATGATGGTGACCGCAATGCTCTGCTGTTCGGCCAGCACTTCGAGCACCCCGCGTGTGATTCGAAACCGCCGCTCTGCCGGTTGATACGGATCTGTCGCCGTCCCAATGACGACTCGTTCTCGATGCAGTGCGTCGAGCGTTCCGGGGCGAGCCAGCGCGCGACGAACCAGCGCCGGAGCCTCACGCTTGACCATCACTCGGCGCTCGAACGCTAACCAGGGAGGCAGCTCATCCGTGGGAAGCGCATCACCACCATCGAGCCGCGCAGCGGTCGCCAAACGCTCGGCCGTATACCTGTGCGCGTATCGCGCGTAACAGTACGCGCAACCAAACGCGCAGCCAACGTACGGGTTGATTGACCAGAAGCCCATGCCCGTCGCTTTCGGGCTGTTCAGGCCGCTGCGCGGT
>JBDTMO010000209.1:0-8535 GCA_039934235.1 bacterium
GGCATCACACGCTCCGTAAAACAGAACTCGGCCGACAACTTCTGCGCGACGAGTTGCGCGAGAAAGGCGCCGCCAAGAAGAGGTCCGCACACGCCGTCGACGTTGTGTGGCCGAATCGCATTCGCCAGCGCGGTTACAAAAGGATCGATGCGCGCAGGCACTGCAAACAGCGCATCGAGGTCGAGCCAGAGCGCGCCGTGATGCCCCGACTCGAGTTGAAAGTGGCCGCGCCGGCCAGCGACCAACTCGAGGAATGCCGACGTCGATGTCTCACTCACGAGCGACGTCGTTACTCGAGCGCGCGCAAATAGCCAACATAGGTGTGCTGATGAAACTCACGATCGACTCCGGCGTGCGGTACGTATTCGGCTTTCGCCTCGCTGAATGGACGCACGATTCGCTCTCGTGTGCGCGCCACCGACTCGAAGATGTACTCCATGCTGTCCTGGCGAAACCGTATCCACACATGGCCACCGGGTGTGGTGTTCGGCGGTTGCCACGTACCGCTCACCAACTCCGCATCCACGCCAAGCTCGACGAGCTTTCTCCATGCCCAGATCGCGTGATCTTCGCAGTCGCCCTGACGCAGCCGTTCGAACGTTCGCGGATGCTGCCAGAAGTCCGACTCGTTGAACAGTTCGGGATCGCGCACATAAGTGCATTCCATCAGCCATGTACAGACGTCATCGAGGCACGTGACCTCGACGGCGCTTTCGCCCTCGAAGTACCACGAAAAGGGATGCACTGAGCCAGCGCCGAACGCCTGTGATTTCGCAGCGTACGGCAGCCGCTCCCACGGATCGTCCTGCTGCGCGCTTCGTGCGACCATGCGTCGCAATGGGGCAAGCGCCCAGCGCGCGAATCGTCGAGCAATGGCCACGATGCTCAGCGAACCTCGAGGTCGCGCGACATTCGAATGATCGGCAGCACCTCGCCATCGGGCATTGGTACTTCGATCGATTCAATCGCGGAGAATCCCAACGCTTCGTACAGCGGTTGACCTGGCAGCGTCGAGCCAAGTTCCAGCGACGTAAATCCATGCGTCCGGGCGGCCGCGGCGCATTCGTCGAAGAGGCGACGCGCAAATCCGCGCCGAGTCCACGCGGGGTGCACGAAGAACGCGCGAATGCGCGCTGGTTCGCGTGTTGGATCCAGTTCCGGATCGTCTGTCGACTTGTGCTGGTCGCCGCCGAACAGCGTGCGACGACGACTCCATCCGCCCGCCGCGACGAGTACCCCGCCTGATTCGATGACGTAGTACGTGCCGTCCGCAATGAGCTGTGTATCCACGCCAAACACGTACTGGAGCGCGCTATCGATCTGTTCCGGCGTATTGAAGTTCACACTGAGCGCGCGCACCGATGTGTCGATCAGCGCCTGTAGCGCGGCGACATCATCGGGGCGCGCAGTTCGTAAGCCGTGTTCACGCTCAGCGTTCAGCTTGGCTTCCATAGTGCGGCGTCCACGATCGACCAGAGGTGCACCAGCCATCCCAACAGGAAGATCCAGAGGACGCCGGCGAGGCAGAACTGAAAGATCGCCATCAGCAAGCGACCCTGCACCAATTGGCCGAGTCCGGGGATGAAGAAGCTGCAGACGGCGGCGATCACATTGCCCGTAGAACCTTGTGCCATCGAGTCAACTCTCCGTAGTCAGGATGTGGGCATCGCGAACGTCCAAAGTGGCTTCTATCCGATACGAAGCCAAGCCATCGAATGATTCAGGGAACGCTGGGCTCGTCCTCGGTCATGCGGATGCTTCAGACGGATTGATTGCTGCGGAAAAGCGACGGCCCGTATACGGAAGCCCACACTTTGGATAGAAGGCATGTGCGTCGTCCCGATGTTCGGCGCTTGTCACAGCAATGCGCACGCAGCCTTCGCGCCGTGCCCATTCCTTTGCCGCTTCTACCATCGCTCGGCCAACTCCCTGTCCCCGCGCCTCGGTGAGCGTGATGAGTCCCGTGATGTACGCGACAGGTCCTGCTGCGTGGATAACACTATGGCGCGAAAGGCTCATGACGCCCAGCGCTCGGCCATCGTTGGCAGTGGCGAGGATCACTGCTCCGCCGTCCTTTTGCACCGCGGCGAGTCTCGCCGGAACATCGGTGGCGTTGGTCGCATGACCGAGCAGCGTAAAGAGGCTCGCGACGTCTTCGGCGTCGCTGGCAGTCGCAGGTCGCAGTGTAAACGAGGGAGCCGTCATGGCCTGCACACGATCACCGGCCCGACCGCCGGCCTGCGGCCATAAGTCGCGCGCGACTGAACGACCGCCAACTCACCCACGCGCAGCCGACGGCCAACAGGGGAAACACCACGGCCCCGATGTACGCGCCCTGCCCTCCAGGTCGCGTTGCCTGAAGACCCCCGGTGACGACGAGCAGCCGCACTGTATAGAAAATGAAGAAGGCGCTGATGAATGCAAAGACAACGCTCAGCAGGCGAAGCGCCATGACGATGCCATCGGATCTTGCCATTACGTCCTCACGGTGGTGTATCGCTGCAACACTTCCTCGGCGGCCGGCAGGAATGCGGACGCCGAGTACATGGAGCCGTCGAGCGTTGCGGCTGAGTTGTAGAGGAGATCTGCGATTGCCTTCGTCGCGCGGTTCACGTCCTGATGGCGATTGACGCAATCATCGAGCACATGCACGGCGATCGCGGCGACCTCCTCCGATGATGATCCGCCTGCCGAACGCCAACCAATGGCATCAAGCGCCTGCTCGAGGCGCGAGGCGACGAGGGCATGGCGGCCGCTTGCTTCGCTCACGCGATCCTGCTCGAAGCGCTCGCGTAGCGCGCTGAACGCCACGCTCATTTCTTGAGTGCGTATTGGTTGCGGACGACCTGGCTGATGTAGGTGCTCAGTCCGCGTCCTGCCTTTGCAAGTTGCTTCATCCGGTACACGTGGATTTGGCCAGGCATCGAGTAGTCGTACCGGTAGGTGCCTTCATTCGCGAATGTAATGTCGATATAGTCCGCGCCAATTTCATAGTGCGTGACGCCTGAGCCACCGTTCGCGTTGACATAGCGTTCCATTCGCGCCGTCTCCGTGGTGATGTCATCCCGCAGTTGCGAGCGTAGCGAGGGAGTCTCGGGAGCCTTTGCGTTACGCAATATAGATGCGCGAGACGGCCCGTCGCGTCACACGACCGGCGGGTCGACAGGTGTGGGCAACTCGTACCAGAGCTCGACTTCGTATCCGTCGAGGTCCGCAAAGAACACGTACGGCTCGCCGGGGCAAAAGTCTCCCCGCGAAATGACACGCCCACCCGCTTGCTCGACAGCGCTGGCCGCGGCGTCGATGTCGGCGGGGTCGATCAACCGAAATCCGAAGTGCGCAATTCCGGCGCTTTGGCCGATGTTGGCCGCGGATTCCTTTTGGAACACGAGCACGTCGCGAGACCCTGGCGTCTGCGCCTGGATGAACCCCTCCTGGCGATAGACGGCCACCACGCCGAGTACCTGCTCGTAAAAGCGGAACGCTCGTTCGGCGTCGTGTACGGAAAGCGCAATGTGGGTGAGTCCATACGTGCGAATCATTACCGCCTCCTCTCAGGGATGCTTGCAGAGCCGGTCGTGCAGGTACTCCCTACGCTCAGGACGGCAAATGCCACGCTATCCGAGCGGCACTTGGCTGAAGTATTATGGTTGCTTCTCCTTCCTCGGTAGCCCCGGATGCCCAGACGGACCATTCTGCAGCGCACCGCCCAGATGACGTTTGCCGTAGTCGCCCTCGGCTCGCGCGGACTTTCTGCCCAGAGTCCCGTCGCCCCCGCTGGTTTCGACGCATATGTCGAGCGCGTTATCAAGACATTCGACGTACCCGGAGTAGCCGTCGCCATCGTGAAGGACGGTAAAGTCGTCGTGGCCAAGGGCTACGGCGTGCGGGCCCTCGGCAAGCCGGAGCGCGTTGATGCAGAAACTCGATTCGGCATTGCGTCGAACACGAAGGTGTTCACGGCGACGGCCATCGCGATGCTCGTCGAGCAGGGCAAGATAGAGTGGGACGCGCCGGTTATCCGCTACCTGCCCGACTTTGCGATGTACGATCCGTTCGTGACGCGCGAGCTCACCGTGCGCGACCTGCTGGTGCATCGCAGCGGACTCGGGCTCGGCGCGGGTGATCTTCTGTGGTGGCCCGCGTCGACCTACGATCGCGCGGAAATCGCGCGACGCCTGCGCTACATCAAGCCCGCGACGTCGTTCCGCAGCGCGTATGCGTACGACAATGTGCTCTACCTCGTGGCTGGACAGCTCATCGAGAAAGTGTCTGGCCAAAGCTGGGAAGATTTTGTGCGCACACGCATCCTCGTGCCCATCGGCATGACGACGAGCACCGTGCGGCACGCCGATGCAGCCAATGGCGGCAACGTCGCTACGACGCACGCCGAGGTGAACGGCGTCGTCAGGCAGATCGCGCCGATGGTGAGCGACAACACGAACCCCGCTGGCGGTATCAACTCGACCGCCGCCGATATGGCGAAGTGGATGATCGTACAGATGGATTCCGGGCGCATCTCTCCGCAGACGCGGCTTTACACACCAGCGAGCACGCGGCAGATCTGGTCGATCGTCACCCCAACTCCGGTGGGATCGCGTGTGCGCGCCGGCTTCGAGCACTTGCGACCCAACGTGAGCGGCTATGCACTCGGACTCGGCATCTCCGATTACCGCGGCAACCTCAAGCTGCAGCATTCGGGCGGGTTGCCGGGCTACGTCTCACTCGTGACGATGATTCCCGGCAAGCGATTGGGCGTCGCGGTGCTGACCAATCAGGAATCGAGCGAGGCATTCAACGCGATTACGCTGCGCGCCATCGACAACTATTTGAACGTGCCCGAGTTGGACTACCTCGGACTCTTTGCGGCGCTGCGTGATACGGCACGCATGCAGCTCGCGCGTGCCAACTCGCGCGCGGCGGCGGCTCGCGATTCCAATTCTGGTCCGTCGTTGCCGCTCGCGAAGTACGCCGGCCGGTACGTCGACGCCTGGTATGGCGACGTGGACATCGCGCTCGAAGGCAAGGCGCTCGTGATGCGCTTTTCGCATACGCCACAACTCGTCGGCGATGTCACGCACTGGCAGCACGACGCTTTTCTCGTGCGTTGGCGCGATCGCGAGCTGCGCGCCGACGCATACGCGACCTTCGCGCTCAATCCCGATGGGACCATCGATCAACTGAAGATGGCACCCGCGTCTGACGACGTCGATTTCAGTTTCGATTTTCAGGACCTGTTGCTCAAGCCGGCGCCTCCGCGCTCGCCTTGACATGAGCACTTCCGCGGTCAGCACTGTATATCAGTATTGCCATACAGGAGTCGAGCCAAGACCGTGCACGCGACGCCGTCAGATCGTCGCCTATCGCGACTTCCGCCGAAGACCGCCGCGCCGAAGCAAGACGGCAACCGCAGGCACGACATCGAGCGCGGTTCCCCAGATGCGCGCAATCACAACGACAACAAGGGTATTCCCAGCGCTTACCCCACCCGCGTGCAACACACCCGACATCGCCGAATCCCGCACCCCGACGCCCGCGGGCGCAAACACAGCGATCAGTCCGAGAATGAATGGCCCCGCCCACGCCGCGACATATGTGCTGACTCGCACACTTGGCTCCACGATAAGTCCGCGAGCGAGGAAATAGAGTCCGAAGCCCCACAGTATCCAATTACCCGTCGACGTCCACACCGTCGCCCAAATCCCAGCGTTCGTAATCGACGCGACGTGCGGCCACCGCTCATTGACGCGCGCGTAGCCGTATGGCCAAAGACGAAGGAGTTGTGGGAAACAGAGAAGGCAGACGAGCCCCAATAGAGGTGGAGCGAGCCACCAGCGCGACAGGCCGATCAGGGTTCCCCCTGCGACGCTCAGCACGATAAGCCCAATACCGACTCCGACAACACCAGTCAGCAGCGAGGTCGCCGCGAGCGTTGCCGCCGGTAACCCGATCTCGGCGGCCATCACGCCGATGATTCCCATCTGCCATGCCTTCCCGCCGGGCAAATATCGTCCGAGGTTGCTCACAAAGAACATCCGACACGCCGGCCATGCGGCGAGCGTCACACCGCAATCGGAGAGTACGCGTATCCATCCATATACGTAGACAAGCTGGCCTGCTATGGCGCACAAGGTCGCCAGGGCGATCCACCGCCACTCGACGGTGGCAGCATGCCAGGCGCCTATCGCGGCTGGCCCATCGCGGCGCACGATGTTGGCGAACACGACGAACAACGCGCACGTCAGCAGCACGATCACAGTTCGAAGCGCGATAGTCCGCCACGCTGCACGGCGCCTTGGCACTCCCATGGATATCATAGAGTGCTGCGACGCGCCTCATCACATTCCGCGCATGCGCTTTCCGCGCCGTGAAGGAAGATCAGTGGATTACGCTCGAGCTGCTCTCGCACCACGCGCACAAGATCACGTGCGTTCATGAGCAGCGCACGTGCCTGTCCCACGCGCCCTTCGCGCTGAAGGCCTGCCTCGCGCAGCCACAAGTCGGCGAGCGCAAACCGTTCGCAGCAGTGATCGTTCTCCACGTAGTCGACTCGCGTAGGCCGACCGTCCTTCATGATGGTGCAATGCTTCGGCACTCCATACGGCACGCCCGCGAGCACCTCGGCGAGATGGATCGTGGTGTTCGAGTCGTGGCCGACGCCGAGGAGGAGTATTTGTGCGTCGTGCTCGTACGCGCGCCCGATCGGACTGTCGAGACCATGCGGCGGCGTGGGTAATGGATCTCCGGTGATCAACTCGGCGCGTGGACCGAGTGCGGCAAATGCGAATGAGTGCGCACTGCGATGTGTACCGGGTAGTCGCCAGAAAATGTCCGCCGTCGCACCCAGACTTGCGTCGGCCGGCGTATTGGCGGGATCCAACGGCATTTCGTCGTCGTCACCCCACGACGGCATGACGATGGTGCCGTCCGTGCCAACCGCAGCGCGAAGCGCGTCGATCACGCCAAGCGGGCCGCGGTGAACGGGTCGCACCGCGCGATACGACATGTGCACGACAAGTACGCCGCCTCGGCGCACGCCGAGCGAGCGGAGTTGGTCGGTGAGGTGGGTCGGGTCGTGCACTCGCTCGGCGCTCTTATCAGGACGTGCGCGTCAAATGCCGTACAGCTCGCGCAGGAGTCGCAGGTGGTGCGCGACGTGCCCCGCCGCGATGAACGCGAGCGCACGCACGGAAAATGGATTGCCACTCGCCACGCCTTGGCGCGACCACGCCTCGTCAGGAAGATTCGAGAACAACATGCACGTTGCCGATCGCAGGGTGGCAAACTCCGCGAAGTGCGTCGGGAGCGACAAACTATCGGCGTTCCACGAGCTGGTCGCAACGTTCTGGTCGAAGCTCGGTAACGGCGCGGGCAATCCACGAGCGAACCAGAACGCGCGAAAGGCGAACAGCCGCTCGCAATCGTTGATGTGGCTCACGACTTCGCGAATGCTCCACTTGCCGGGCGCGTAGCGCCGCAGCGAATCCTCTTCGGAAATCGCGTTCAGTATTACAAGCGTCTCAGTCAACTGACTTTCCAGGAACGCTTGAATGTCGTCGCTCGCGACCTGATCGATGTACGTGAAGTAGTACTCCGCCGCTTCAGTGCGGTCGGGCCGATGCTGAATTGCTGTCATGGTATGAATGGTCCGTAAACCGCGTCGCGGAAGCGTTTGTGAAGTTGAACCTTGTCGAACGGCATCAGCTGGACGAACAACACTGCCGTGAGCTGGTTGGCCGGGTCGACCCAGAACAGGGTGCTCGCTGCGCCGTCCCAGAAGAACTCGCCGACGACGCCGTTGTTCTCGGCTGCATTCGCGGGCGGCCGCACTCGCACCGCGAAGTCGACGCCAAACCCCACCTGCCCCTTGCTCGGCAGCCAGGACCGACTCGTCACGCTATCCGACAAGTGGCTCGTCGCCATGAGCCGCACCGTCTCGGGACGGAGGATGCGCGCGCCATCCAGCTCGCCGCCGTTCACCAGCATGCGCGCAAAGCGCATGTAGTCATCGAGCGTGGACGTAAAGCCGTAGCTACCCGGCGTCAGCGGCCAATGGTTCGTGTTGAACGAGAGCGCATTAGCATCGGGTGCGCGCGTGAGCACGCCAGCGTCGCTGCGATTGTACATGGCCGCGAGCCGAGCGCGATCGCTCTCCGGGACGAAGTAGCGCGTTTCGCGCATGCGCAGCGGCGTCAGGATGTGGTCTTCGACATAGCGGTCGAACTTCTGTCCCGAAAGCCGCTCGACCAGGAACGCCTGCACGTCCACCGACGGGCCGTACTCCCACTTCTCGCCCGGATGAAACCACAGCGGCACCTTGCCAAGCCGCTCCGCCATTTGCGTGAGCGTGTAGTTCCGGTTGAGGGGATCGGCAGCGCGCAGCAGTGGACCGACGCCCGGGTTGTCGCCACCAGTTGCGAAGCCGGCGGTATGACGCGTGAGATCGCGAATGGTGATGGGGCGATGCGGCGCCACGAGGTTGGGCGTGCCCGATGCATCTTCGCCGGCGTACACGCGCATGTTCGCAAACTCCGG
>JBDTMO010000210.1:0-8524 GCA_039934235.1 bacterium
CCTGCCACGACGACGCGATGTTGATCGCGTATCTGCCGGCGCACCACTTGTTATCCGTGCTCGATCTTGCCGAGAAGGGGCCGTCAACTAGGGCTTGAGGTCGAGCGTGTGGTGCCGGGACACAATCCAGTGCGTCCGTGGTCAGACTTTGTGCCGGAGCGTTAACACACGTCGCTACGCAATCGCGTGATTGCGTCAACTAGAATGTTATGCCGACGCTCACGGGAACGAACTGCGTACTGCTGTTCTTGCCGGCGGTGGTGGGATTGCTGGCGCCGGGGACGTAGTGATAGCGTGCTTCGGCAAATACGGACAGTCCGGCGAGCCCGAGCTTCACGCCGACGCCTGCATTGAATCCGACCTTGCTGCTCGACGTCGAGCAGGTGCTGCATTCGGACGACGCGCGATAGTAGCCCACGCCTCCGATCAGGTACGGACCAATGATGCCAGGCGTAGAAAGCATCGCGTTCGCGGTCGCAGAAAGAATACGCGCCTTTGCATCGCTCTTCACGGTACCGATGTCCTTGTAGTCATACTCACCGAAGGAGCCCTCGAAGCGGAGCCCGACCGGAAGCAGCGGGAGGGAAAGGTTCACCAGGCCGCTCGCCTGATAGCCCGTCTTCGCGATGTCGCTGAAATCTCCCATCGGAGTGGACGGGCCGGCGGCGACGCCGAACCCGAGTTGCGCCTGCGCCGCCGCGATCGGAAGTGCGAGCGCGGCGAAGCACGCGACGAGTGTCTTTCGTGTCATGTGTGCCTATGATGGAGTCGGTTGCCCTGAGAATGGCATTGGTCAATGCAAGAGCTATGCGCTCCGCGCCGTCCTGCACGCCACCCCCCGTCATGTGAGACAGTGACCACGCGCTCGCACCGCGCCTATTTGCCGAACTCCTCCACGATCACCATCGTGATGTTCGTCGCCGATTGCTGGCGAATGCGCTTGGCTTCCTCATACGCCGGGTCGTTGTAGAAGCCGAGCACCGCTTCCTTCGACGGGAACTTGACGATGGCGTTCATCTTCCGCGGTTCGCCCTCGATGGCCAATCCGTTCGTGTCCGACGCGAGGACTTCGCCACCGTACTTGGGAAGCAATGCCGCGACGAGGGGCGGATACCGCTTGAATGATTCGGCGTCGATGATGTCATAGGCGCCGATGTAGTAGACGGACACTGGCTACGCTCCTGTTTGCCGGTAGTGCAACGTTGTCGAAAGTCCAGACCCCGCGGCGTCGGCTCAGTCACTTTCCGTCGGCCCCAGCATTCCACGACGTGCAGATCCCTCGGGATAACAGACGCCCTTTGTCATCCTGAGCGAGCGTAGCGAGTCGAAGGATCTGCACTCCGCGCTACTGGTGATACTCGCGCGCCAGCCGTCGCGCGACAGCGATGGCGTCTCCACGCGGCCTCGTGGGGAACACGTTGGTCTGCTTCGACCACGCCTGTTCCCACGTGCACATGTCCGCAGCGAACGGCGCGCGATCAAACGCGACGTTTGTGTCGAGCGAGTGATTCAGCCTCGTGAAGAACTCGGCCCAGCGCGGACGGAAGTACGACGAGAACATGCCCTGCCACTCCTTATACGCGTAAAGATTCAAGTCGTCGTTCTGCCCTTCGGTGCACTTGGTGCCCCACATCGTAATCAGGTTCCGCGCGTTCCACTCATACAGGCGACGCTCGGCGTCCGTCGTCCCCCAGCGCCTCGCGTCGGCAATCCAGCGTCCGAGCAGGAACTCCTCGCGCGTGCCAACCAGTTCGTCCAGGTCGGCGAGCAGCTTCAGGACTCGCTCTTCGGCAGCGAGCAGTGCGGTGCGATCCTTCCGCACGTACGCATCCTGCACCTGATTGACGAGCGGCACGGCCAGTTGTCCAAGCGATTGGCGCGTAAGATTGACGACGTCGTACTTGTAGGCGTCGTTGGCGTGCAGCGCAGCGGATGCATTGAGGAGCGTGTCGAGCGCCGCCGCGAGCACCTGGCGATCGTACGGAGCGATCGGCTCGGACCGATACGGCGTGCCCTTCACGTAGAAGCCAGGACGTTCCGCGAGGAAGTTTCCAGTCTGTGACGCTGATTTGTAGGCGGTCGCGAGGAGTTGTTTCCAGGCGGACCACGCCGAGGGATTGGGCGCACCATACCGACGCGCCACGTAAGCTTGCGTCCACTCGGCAAGCGAGGGCACGCTCGTACGCCACATCTGGTCCATGACGAAATCTGGCACGACCGGATTGGTGCCGAGTCCTTCCATCATCATGCCGAGTCCAGTGAGCCGTCCCTTGGCTGGACTCCGGCGCACGGTATCGAGATTCGCGGCAATGCGTGGCAGATCGCCGTTGAGGCTTGTCTTACCGCCGAAGTTGTAGAGCGTGTTCCAGATCCACGGCTTGCCGTAAAACGCCTGACGCTTCTGCCACACCGGATAGCGATCGCCGTACAGGTCGAGCAGGATCATGCGGTCGTCGGGCACGGCGCCGAGCAGCGCGCGCGCCTGCGGCTCCTGCCAGAACTTCGCCTGGTAGTAGAGAAACCAGCCCTGAAGTATCCACGTCGCACTCGCGTCTGCCGAGCGCATGCCCGAGTAGATCGCCTTGCCCATTCCCGCGAGGAAGGTGGAGTCGTTGGACGGAGGGTCGATCTCGTTAAACGGATCAGCGGCGTAAAGGTGGTCGGTGCCGAAGAGCTCAGTCTGTCGCTCGACGAAACGCTTGCCGAATCGTTGGAACAATGGGTCGAGCGGATCGACGAACCACGTACCGCTGAAGCCGGCGGACCAGTCGCCAGTCTTGTGGAGCTTAGCTGTTGGGAACACGTCCTTGGTCGACTCTGGGACGTGACCCGTAAAGCCCTGGAGCACTGGCGTCATGCCGAGGCTTCGCTCACGCGCGAGGATGCGTCGTTCGAGCGTGATGTGGGTATCGATCCACGAATCGGGGAGCGGGCCGCCAAGTCCGTCGATGTTGCCCATCCAGCCCCAGGGGAAGTACGCAGGGCCAACGAGAAAGGCGTCGCGCTGCTTTTTGGAGAAGCCGAGATCCGCGAGGACGAGACGCCAGACCGCTTCCTGGCCTGTGACGGCCAGCGGCATGTTGATGCCCTTGAGCGCCATCCAGTCGATCATCGGTTCCCACTGCGCCCAATCCCACCATGCCATCGAGTAGGAGAAGGTGCAGTAGTTGAAGAAGTATCGCTTTTGGTATGGCGTGGTGACGCGGACCTTGGTTGTTACGGACGGGAGCGTCGCGAGGTGAATCGGGTGGAAGGGAAGGGAGACGTTGGTATGCGCGACGTTTTCCAGATACCAGTTGAGCGCGGAGGCTATCGCGACGCCGCTCGAACCGCGAAGGACTATTCGGTTGGCTTTCGTGTCGACTTCGAAGACGTCGAGGCCCGCGCTATCGGGGATGGATTCGACCAGGAAGTCGCGGGAGTGGCCGGGGAGGACGCGAGTGATTAGCGCCGCTGCTCCGTCGACATCAACCCGCGACGTGGGCAGCGACGCGCGAAGCGGAGTCGCATACAGGCACGTTCCGCACGCGAGACGGAGCGCATTCGTCGCCATCCAGGCAAAGGTCATTCTCATCTGGCAAGAATGCCGCGAGGTATGGCCCAAGGCAACGCCGAGCATGATTCGGATAGCCGCATGTTGCCAGCGCGACGAGCTTGCACGTCCACTCTTCTCTGAGCTCGCCATGCCTTCATTCATCGTGCGTCCAATTGGACGCGACATCACGGACGTCGTGCGCGGCACACTGCGCGCACCGCAGTACGGCCACCCGGTCCACCGCGAACTCGCGAAAGGCACGGGTCCGTGCCGAGAGTGTCTTTCGGCATTCAGCATCGAGCGCGAAGATCGCATGCTGTTTACCCACAACACGTTCAGCGGGCTCGATCTCACGCCACAACCAGGTCCCGTCTTCATTCATGCCGAGTCGTGTGAAGCCTTCTCGGGCGACGCATACCCCGATGGCCTACGCACGATTCCGATGCTCGCCGAGGCGCACTATCACGACGCAACGCGCTCGGCGGCGAATCGGCTGACGCCGGGAAATGAGTCCGCGATGTTGGAAGCGATGTTCGAAGACGATCGCGTGCGATTCATTCATCTCCTTCACGCGGAAGCCGGCTGCTTTATCGCGCGCGTGGACCGAGCGATCAGCAGCATAATTTCATAAGGCCCAATCGTTATCACCGAGCTGCAGACCTGAAAGGAGTACTCCATCCGGGCGAGGCCGTGCACCGACGGCAGCGCGCGCGCGACGTGGATGGCCGGACAGTGCACGAAGCCTTCCTCGTCGAGCTTCTCGATCTCCGACGTGACGTTGACCACGTGCGACACATGCCGGCCGAGCACCTCCCGCAAGCGGATTGCAGCGCCGGGACCGACCGTCCCGTCGGGAAGACGCCTCGCGTAGCTCGCATGCACGTGGTCGAACGGATGCCACACGCGATAGCGGTTGTAGCGAATGCCACCGATCTCGATGAAGCCCTCGAGGTGTGAAAACCACCATGCGAGCATCCGTGGTGTGACACCCTTGATCACCTAGTGGCGGATCCAGTAGCGGATAGCGCCGCCTGGCAGGCGATCGACACCGAAGTCGGCGGACCACACCGGTTTCAGGCTCCACGGCAGCGCGAGTGGATCGGGGAGATGCTGAAAGTTCGGTGGGTAAGTGAGCGAGGCAGACGTAAGTGCGCGCGCCTTCGTGAAATGTGCTGGCGATGTCATTGGTCGTGGTGATGGAAGTGATGTGTGTGGGTGAGACTCAATGCCGCGCCAAGCCATAGAGGAAGGATCTCGTTGAGTCGTTCGTGTGTCGGCGCAATCACTCCGTGATCTGCGCGTGAAACAGCCTACCAACCTTGCGGGGTGATCAGTTGCGCCAGCTCAGCTGCGTTATCGCGATGCGGTATTCCTTCTGCAGCGCGTCCCAGGTGATGCGGTACGCCGCCGGGTAGTAGCCAGCCGGGTTGTAGCGTTGCGCCGTCGGCACCGGGATCACGTCGTCGATCACGGAAGGATCGGTCGCGGTCTTCTTCGCCAGGATGTACGCCCGCGTGATCATCGGTTCGTCGAAGATGAACTGGCCGTCCCACGTTCCGTAGATGAAGGTCGTGGTGAAGGGCTTGTACCCGGCCGGGTTGCCGACCAGACCCTGGAGTTCGGGCGACCGCACGTCCATCCAGTGCAGTCCCATCTGTGGAACGGCTACGGCACCAGCCGGCGCCTGGGCCGCGGTTGCGGCGTCGACGAAGAACGGCGGGCGGAACTCGGCGGCCGGGAAGCTCGCGGCCTTCTGGTTGAAGAGCGGATCGCTGGGCAGGATCGCCGCGCGAAAATCCTTGCTCACGGTCTCGAAGTGGAAGTCGAAGTGCGGAACGTCGTACACGCCGGCCGGCTCGTGGCCCGCCGGGTTCCAGTCGAACTGCACGAACTTGTACTGCGTCGGGTTCTTCGCGGGCAGGTCGAGCAGGTACATGTTCATCTGCATGCCGCCGTGGTTCTGTCCCTTGTGGTCGGTCGCGGTTACCGGCATCGGTGTGGGCAATCCCTCGAGTGACTTCTCGCTCATCGCGACGCCAAGTTCGACCGGCTTGCCGCCCTGCTTCTCGTCGAGCACGATGTAGCTGCGGACCGTACCGTTGCCGACTTTGATCTCCGCACCGTACTGGCGATGCGTACCGGCATCCTCGTGGCCGACGCGGTCGACGGTGGCACCGCCGGGGTTCTGGAGTACACCGGGCACACCGGTGGTCGATGGCTCCCTGCAGGCAGTGAAGGCGAAAGCGATGGCGATAGTTGCGGCGGCATAAGCATGGATGCGTGACATGGAGTGGCCTCTGGTTGTGTGCCGCAGTGCGGCGGTGGTGTAGCGATGTCGAGCGATCGGAAGAGACGATGGATTGCTTCGAGGGGTGCAGCGTGGAGCGGGGGTCTGGCTTTGTGGATTGCGCCGGCGCCATCACGTCCGGCCGATGGCGAACAGTGTTCCGGGCGATTCCTGCAGCACGGTTGCGGTGGTCTTCGCCGACGACATCATCCCGGCCACCGGCATCAGCACGCGATCCCGGATGCCGCGCAGGGCCGGCTGTGTCAGCTCCGCCAGCCGTCCAATGCGCTCGGACAGCGTCGCCACCTTCGTCACCGCGGCCCGGCGTCGCGTTTCGTACGCATGCAGCCCTTCATCGAGCGTCGCCCCGCGGCGCAACTCGTCGAGCAGCACGGCCGCGTCCACGAGCGCGCTGTTCGCACCCTGGCCGAGGTTCGGCGCCATTGCGTGCGCGGCGTCACCGAGGAGAACGAGATGCCCGTCGTGCCAACGGTCGCACTTGACGGTGCGCACCTCGTTCACCAGCAGGTCGTCGAACGAGCGAAGGCCGCTCAGCACGCGCGAGGCGAGCAAATAGGCGTCCGCCCATAGCGACTGGAACGCCGACAGGTCGTGCGCGTCCAGCGCGGCGCGCGCAGCCGGCGTGCCGCACGACGCATAGAAGTACGTGCCGCCGTCCACCGCGAACGAGCCGAACACGCCCGCGCTCGTCCACGCCTCAACGCCGGTCTCCACTCCCGATGCGACGATCCCCCGCACGTAGCGAATGCCGGTCGTCGCCAAAGCGGCGCCGAATGTGCCCGCGCCGCGGACGGTGGAATGCACGCCGTCGGCGCCGACAATGAGGTCGGCGGTGATCGTGTGTTCGCCGGACGCATCCATGATGGTCAACGATCCGGTCGCGTCCACGCTGCGCACGCACGCGCCGTACCGACGCACGATGCGCGACTCGGCGGCCACCGCATCGAGAAGTACGCCGTACAACGTGGACCGTCGCACCATCGCGATACGCGGTGCGGGTTGCGGCGGGGCAAGCAGCGTGCGGCCGCGCGCATCGGTGATCTTCGCGGCCGGCACTTCCTTCGCGACATCCAGCGCCGGCCGCAGGCCGAGCGACGCAAGCACTGCCATGCCATTCTCGGCGATGCCGATGCCAGCGCCCGCCGCGCGCGGCTGTTCCACACGCTCGATCACGGTCACGGCGGCGCCGGCGCGCGCGAAGAGCAGCGCGGTGGCACTTCCACCAATCGCGCCGCCAACAACGGCAACGCGCAAGTCGGACAATCTCATCTGGAGCTCCATCAGGGTGTGCCTGCAACCTGACGGCGACCGACGACCGATGGACTGGCCGCATCCGCCAACCTTGTGATCCTGTCCGCCACGCGGACAGATTGCCGCCATGTACGACCACACGATCCTCTCCGCCGTGGTGGCCGGCGTCCTCGATATCGCCGTGAGTCTCGGCCAGGATCGCGATGCGCTCGTCGCCGGTGCGGGGCTAGACGTCGCCCTCCTCGCGGATCCAGACGCGCGGCTCCCGGTGGAGCATGACCTCCGGCTTTGGGAGATCCTGTCGCGCGCCGGAATCGGCCTTGAGCTCGGCGACCGGCTCGGCATGGCCCCACTCGGCGTCGTTGGCTACGCGATGCAACACGGCGCGACCGTCGGCGAGGCGCTCGCGTGGCGCGATCGCTTCCGGGCGGTGTTGCACCCCGACCTCATCCCGCGCACGGAGCGGCGGTCGGGACCCGAGGGCGAGCGTGTCGTCTTCGTGAAGCAGGTGCCCGCGCCGTTCGCGCGGCTGCGAGAGCCCGTCTACGCGCAGGCCGCGGCGACTGTGTCGTCGATGCGCGGACTCTGCGGCCAGCAGATCCGCGCACGATTCATAGCGTATCCCATGCCCGCTCCGGGTGATCCAGAGCGACACGAGCGGTGGTTTGGCTGTCCAGTGAGCTGGGGTGCGCCGTTGTTCGAGGTGGCATTCGAGGCATCCGTGCTCGACCTCCCATTGCCGCGACGCGATCCTGCGCTGTTCGGCTATCTCGCGCGTCGTGTCGAGGCGCTGCACGACGCCCTGCCGAGCGATATACGCTGGGTCGACAAAGTGCGCCGCGAAATCGGCGTGCAGCTCGCGCACGGGGAACCGAGGATCGCGGACGTTGGTCGACGCCTTGCCGTCTCGGATCGCACCCTGCACCGGCGTCTCACCGAGGAAGGCACGACGTTCGCCGCGATTCTCGACGAGCTACGGCGGCAGCGCGCGGAGCTGCTTCTGGAGAGCAAGCGACTCAGCTCCTCGGAAGTCGCGTTCCTGCTCGGCTACGTGGAGCCGGCGGCATTCTTTCGCGCGTTCAAACGATGGACGGGCGAGACACCACAGGCATGGCGAGCGACAAGGCTCGCTGCAGCGCCATCATGAGTGAGCCGCACCGGCACACCTTGCGCCGCGAGCGTGATGTCGATGTGCCAGCGCCGCGCAGCATGGGACACGTGCCTCCGAGAAAGTAGATCAACGTGCGCGGTGGGCGCCAGTTCGCCGCATCACGCCGCCTTGTAGTGCGCCTCGAGTGCGCTTGCTGCACGGAGGGACGAACCAGACAGCCGACCGTTGCTCCACACATCGTCGAGGCTGAGCGGCTGCCCCTTGCGCGCCAGGTGATCCGCGTGTTCGGCCGCATAGATGACTTCCGCAAGCGGGCTGT
>JBDTMO010000211.1:0-8480 GCA_039934235.1 bacterium
GGCGGACAGGTGCCCGACCGGCAAGGGAAGGCTTACCCGGAATTCAGTGCGACCGGGTCGCGACGCCACGAGCTCGATTCGGCCCCCGTGCGCTTCGGCCACCCATCGGGCAATCGACAACCCGAGTCCTGCGCCACCCGTCGCGCTCACATTGCCGCGCGACCGCGCGGGATCCACGCGAAAGAACCGATCGAAGATTCGCTCACGAGCTTCGGGCGGGATTCCAGGGCCGTCATCAGTGACCGTGATCTCGATAGCCCCATTTCGCAACGCAAGTCCCAGCTCTCCAACTCCATTGCGCTGCGAATACTGGATGAAAGCCGAGAGTGCCTCGCCAAGGAACAGATCGGTGCGGTTGAGCAGTGTTCGGCTGAGCCCGACGTACGAGAGCACGGCAAAGGTGATGAGCGGAACAGCGAGCACCGCCATGTACCACGTCGTGAGACGTGCGCGCACCGAGAACGGCCATTGTGGCATCGCGCTGGCGTCGTCGAGGGCCTGACTTCCGCTTCGCGCCTCGAGCGGACGAATCGTCTTCATGCGCAGGCACGGGCGAGAGCCCAGAGTCCAACGACGGCGCAGCGAGCATGTGCCCCATGCCGCGGCGCGTCGAGAGCAGCGGCGCCTCTCCCGAGCCGTTGATTTTACGCCGCACCCTGCCGGCGTACACGTCGATCAGGTTCGAGAACGGGTTGTGATTGTCGTCCCAGACGTGCGTGGAGAGCTCGGCGCGAGATACAATGCGCCCGCTGTGCCTGGCGAGGTACTCGAGGAAGGCGTACTCCTTGGAGGTCAGGTCAATTGAGCGGAGCCCCCGCCCTGCCGACTGCCGAGCGGTATCGACGACGAGATCACCTACCGTGAGCATTGCCGGAAGGACCTCGCTGGGACGGCGAAGGAGTGCCCGGAGGCGCGCCAATCAGTTCAGGAAACGCAAACGGCTCGGTGAGGTAGTCGTCGGCGCCAGCGTCGAGCCCGGCAATCTTGTCCTCGACGGTATCGAGCGCCGTCAGCAGCAGGATCGCGGCTCGATATCCGCGCCGGCGAAGGATGCGGCAAACCTCCAAGCCGTCGCCCCCAGGCATGGGGCGTCCAGGATGACGATGTCGTAGGCCGCCAAGGAGGATCTGTACAACGCGTCGTCGCAGTCCTCTGCCTCATCAACTGCATACGAGTGCTCGCGCAGCCCACGCGCCAGCGATACTCGAAGTTGACGTTCGTCCTCGGCAAGAAGAATTCGCACGTCGGGGCCCGCTCCCTCTTGCAGAGGATCGTCAGGTGCATCGCTCATTCAAAATAGACCAGCCTGAACCTGTATGCAGCATAAATCGTATTCTGCAGTAAAACAGACAGGGCGCCTCGCTGGGCGCCCTGTGCGTGATGCTGTCTGGATCGGTTGCAGTGCTACGGTGTTGGTCCGATGGACACGTCCGCGCTTTCGCCCTTCTTGCCCTTCGGCGTGAGCGTAATGGTGTTGTTTGTGTTGTGCTTCATCGCGGAGCTGATGTCCACGGTGCGGATCTCATTGTCATCCAGACGCTTGACCTTGAACACCGTGCCGTTGACGTCGATCTCGAGTGACTTGAGGCCGCCATTCTCGATCGTCACGAAATGCTCCTCGTACGGAACGCCGTAGAAGGTCTGTACGCCGTTGTCCTGTTTCAGTCTCGTGACGGTCGTCTCGATGGGGTCGCAGCTGACTGACAGCCCGGCCGCGTCGATGGCCTTCACGGTGAGTTGCGATGCGACACCGGACAATTGATGAAGCGCCGAGACTTTGATCAGTGCTGTCTGCCCTACGGGGAAGGTGATAATTGTCCCGCTGGTCAGCGCGCTCCCGTTGGCCTGCCCTCCAGATATCGTCATGCCGGCGGGGGCCGGGCTCACAGTCACTTTGTAGTTCTTGTTCAGATTGGTGGTGACCTCGAGCCTCACGATGCCGCTGCCACCGTCCTGATAGGACATGTACGGCGGGCTTGCGTTGGCATACACCGAGCAGACCGGTGGTGTCGTATCGGGCACGGTCACCGTGATGGTGCAGTTGAACGTGCCGACATTACCGTTCTTGTCAGTGATGGTGACCGTGTAGCTGAACGTGCCACCCATGGTCGGCGTACCAGAGATCACGCCACTGGTCGAGATCACAACGCCAGGCGGAAGACCGGTGGCGGTGAACTTGTAGGCCCCACCTGCGCCGCCGGTGCCGACGAGCTGCACGCTTGTCAGCGCGTGACCCTTCACGGCGTTGATGGTGACGCAGCTTGCCGTTGGCGCTCCGTTGACGCTGACCGAGCAGTTCAACGTGCCAGTGTGTCCATCTTTGTCCGTCACCGTGACGGTATACGGGAACGTGCCCGTGACCGACGGTGTGCCAGTAATCGTGCCGCCAGTAGAGATGGACAGACCGGTCGGCAGTCCGGTCGCGGTGAATTTGTACGGTGCCCCGCTCCCGCCTGTGCCAGTGAGTGTCACCGGAACGATTGCGTTGCCCTTCACGGCATTGATCACGACGCAGCTCGAACTAACGCCCGGGCTGACGGTGACACCGCAGGCGAATGAGCCAGTGTTGCCGTCCTTGTCCTTGACAGTGACGGTGTAGCTGGACGACCCACTGGCCGCCGGCGTTCCGGAGATGACGCCAGCCGTCGACATCGACAGGCCGGCGGGCAGTCCCGTCGCGGAGAACGTGTACGGGCCGCCCGTGCCGCCTGTTCCGGTAACGGACACGTTGGTGATGGGTATGCCTGCAATCGCGAGGATCGACGCGCACGTGCCCGACGGCGTCGGATGATAGAACCCGAAGTCGATGGTGAGATCGGTGTTCCCGGAGATGGTCACCGTGGCGGGGCTGCCGTTATTGTCGGTTGCCGACGTGCCGGCGCCGGTGGGCGACGCGAACGTACCCGCGGGCGTTGCAACGGTCACCGTGTACGTGCCCGGAGCCAGGTTCGAGAACAGGTATCCGCCTGAGGCGCTCGTTGTCTGAGTTGCACCCGTGCTGAGCGTGACCGTGACACCGGCGATGCCAGGCTCACCTGCGTCCTGCACGCCGTTCGCATTCAGGTCGTTCCAAACGAAGTCACCGATCGCACCAAGTTGGTAGTAGCCGAAATCGAGCGTGTTGTCGGTGTTGCCAGCGATGGTCGTCGATGCGCCGCTACCATTGCTGTCCGTGGCCGGCGTCCCGGCGCCCGTGGGCGACGGGGTGTAACCCGCCGGCGCGGATACGGTGACCGTATAGTTGCTGGGCGCAAGATTCGCGAAGAGGTACGCCCCACTGGCATCTGTAGTCGTGGTGGCGCCGTTGCTCAAAGTCACCGTGACGCCGGGAATGCCCGGCTCGCCACCATCCTGGACTCCGTTGGCGTTCAGGTCGTTCCACACGAAGTCGCCAATTGCTCCCAGCTTGTAGAAGCCGAAGTCGATCGTGTTGTCCGTGCCGGTCAATACCGTTACCGACGTACCGCTGCCGTTGCTGTCCGTCGACGGCGTGCCTGCACCGGTTGGTGAGGCGGCGAAACCAGCTGGCGCACCGACTTGCACCGTGTACGTGCCTGCCGGAAGATCCGTGAAGGCGTATGCGCCGTTTGCATCCGTTGTCGTGGTGGCGCCGTTGCTCAACTGCAGTAGAACACCGGGAATTCCCGGCTCGCCTGCGTCCTGCACTCCGTTGGCGTTCAGGTCGTTCCAGACGAAATCGCCAATGTTCACGGTCGCCGGCTCGATCGGAACGGGCGTGTTCGTGAACGTGATGGTCGCGCCGGGAATGCCCGTTCCACCGGTGATGCCGGTGATGATTGTCGCCGAGGTGGCGGGATTGTTCGTGGTGACGAACGGGCTACCGGACGGACCACTCCGGATGATCGTGCTGACCTGGCTGCTCGACGTATAGCCCGGGGGTACGATCTCTTCGACGGTAAACTGGTCGGGCGGTTCCGGAGGTCCACCAGTCCACCAGAGCGTGAGGCAGCTATTCGGTTGGACTGTGTACGTAATGCTCGTCGGGCTCGAGATGACGCGGGTGGTGACGACGTCGAGCTTGATCTGTACCGCCGGCGGATTCACGGTGCCGGATGGGTAGTTCTTGCAAACCTGGAGAAGTTCGGGACTTGGAATTCCCGACCCGGGGATTCCCACGCAACTCGCCAGGTCTGTGCACGAATCCGGGAAGGCATCGTGGACTGATTGACCGGGCAGGAGTTGGGTGACTGTCGTTGTTGCAGTTGGCTGGTCCTGCTGACCGCAGGCCGACAGGACCATGAGAGCGCCAGCCGCGAGGAGCACGGTTAGGCGTCGGGGAGAGAAGATCACGAGCGCGACCCACGTCGAGAGGATGTGTCGAGCTCCGGGCCGGTCAGCCGGGAAAACACATCAGTGGAACTGCTTCAGGCGGTGAAGGCAATTGCTACACCTGAATGTTCAGCTCGCTGATACGTCGGTCTAAGACGTTGGCGGATAATAAATTGTGACGTAGGTCACAAAAATCGCGGTGACATTTCGAACCAAGAGCGTGATAGGCACTGCCGTAAACAATCACCACAGGTTGTGGTGTGGCCGCACTGCCCGCACTACGCAGGACAGAGCGACTGTCCCCTCACGCCTTCATTGGTCCGCGACCGCCTCGACGAACACCTGCTGAGCCAAGGCAACACCCACGGCCCGCGTGGCGCCACCGCCTGCGTCGTCTACCCAAAGCGTGATTGGCCCCTCGAACGGCGCCTTGTCGAGGATGCGAACCAGCGCGCCCGGCCTGATTCCAAGCTCCGCCAGATAGCGCAAACGCTCGGCGTCCTCGTCCTCTACGCGCCGCACGCGGAGCTTCTCACCCTGGGCAACGTCCGCAAGCGTTCGGAGCGTGCCTTCCTCGACCGTGCCATCTCGCGTCGGGATTGGCGCGCCATGCGGGTCGAGCACGGGATTCCCGAGTGCGGCCGCCATCCGATCGATCAACTCTTCGGAGGCAGCATGCTCGAGTTGCTCAGCTTCTTCGTGCACACGATCCCACGGATAGCCGAGTACTTCGGTGAGGTAGCACTCGAGAATGCGGTGGCGGCGCAATGTGCGTAGCGCTGCGCTACGTCCCTCGCGTGTAAGACGAACGCCACGATACGGTTCGTGGGTAATCAATCCCTGATCTGCGAGACGACGCACCATCCCGCTTACTGATGCTGGGGAGATCGCGAGCCGAAGCGCAATGTCGTTCGTCGACGCCGGCTCACCGACGCGCTCGAGATCGTAGATCGCCTTGAGATAGTCCTCTACTGGGCCACTGAGGGGAAGGACGGGCGTGGCCATCAGACGGGGCGCAGCCGGCGCGGTGCGCCACGTACCATGAGAACTGGTACGGTTGTGCGATGGCGGACGTCGTTCGCCACGCTACCGCGAAGGAGATCCTGTACTCCCTTGTGGCCGTGGGTGCTCATCGCGACCAGGTCGCATTTCTCGCGATCGACCGCGGCGGCGATTTCACTGGCGGGGTCCCCACCCGCAAGGATGCACTCCACTTCGAGCCCTGCTGCCTGGAGCCCGTCCGCCTGCGATTCGAGATACAACCGGTCCTGCTTCATTTCGTCGCTCTCGCGAAGCACGAGCTGTTGTTGATTGCGCGCGGCCCAGCCGTCGGCAACGTGAATGAAGACAATCGACGCCTGGCACAGCAGCGCCAACTCGCGCACGTGCGCAACGATCGCGTCGTCGTAATCGGAGTGCTCGAGCGGAACGAGAATTCGCGTATACATGTCGGGGATGATCGGGTTCTTGTCGCGCTATGACAGCCAGCCCCGCACCGTCGAGAACAGCAGCCAGATGTTGAGCACGGCGATCACCGTCGCCACCAGGTACGCGAGGAACTTGAGCCAGGCGGGATTTACAAACTCGCCCATCTTGAGTTTGTCGGAGGTGAACATTACCAGCGGGAATACCGCGAACGATAGCTGCAGGCTGAGAATGACCTGGCTGAGAATGAGCAGCCTCGCGGTCGCCGACTCGCCACCGATGATTGCGACGATGACCGCCGGCACGATGGCAATGAGGCGCGTGATCATGCGGCGAAGCCACGGACGTATCCGGATGTCGAGAAAGCCCTCCATCACGATCTGGCCGGCGAGAGTGCCCGTCAGCGTCGAATTCTGTCCGGAGGCCAGCAACGCGAGTGCGAACACCGTGCTCGCACCGGCGCCCAACAACGGCGTCAGCAGCTTGAACGCGTCCTGAATTTCAGCGACCGCAGAGTTGCCAGTCGTATGGAAGGTGGCGGATGCGACTATAAGGATGGCGGCGTTGATGAACAGCGCAAAGGAAAGCGCGATGGTCGAGTCCACGAACGCATACCGGACCGCCTCGCGTCGCCCCGCGGCGTTCTCTTCGTACCGGCGCGTCTGCACGATGGACGAATGCAGATAGAGGTTGTGCGGCATCACGGTAGCGCCAAGGATACCGATGGCGATGTAGAGCTTGTCCGGATTGGACACGATGTCCATCGTCGGAATGAAGCCCTTCGCCACACCCAGGAGATCGGGTCGCGCCAGCATCAACTCGAAGCCAAAACACACACCAACAGTTGCGACGAGCGTGATGACGAGCGCTTCGAGAACGCGCACACCCTTGTTCTGCAAATACAGAAGAAGCAGGACGTCGAAGCCGGTGATCGCGACGCCTACGGGAAGCGCAATACCAAACAGCAGGTTGAGCGCGATGGCGGAGCCGATCACCTCGGCCAGATCGCAGGCGGCGATGGCTACTTCGCACAGTATCCACAGCGCCCATACAACGGGCTTGCTGTAGTGATCGCGGCAGGCTTGTGCGAGGTCGCGCCCGGTGACGATGCCCAATTTCGAGGCGAGTCCCTGGAGGAGGACCGCCATCAGGTTGGAAATCAGGATGACGCTGAGGAGCGTGTATCCGAATCGTGATCCGCCGGCAAGGTCTGTGGCCCAGTTGCCGGGGTCCATGTAGCCGACGGCCACCAGGTAACCCGGACCGGCGAACGCCAGCATTTTTCGCCACTTCGACCGATTGCCGATCGGAACACTTCGGTAGACCTCGGCCAGACTTGGCGCGACGCGCGCTCGGCGCCAGCCAGGATCGAGCTCGGGAATGGTTGGATCCGGCGTGATTTGGGTGCGACGAGCGTTCATGGCGAGACGAAGTAGTTATTTAGGTTCGCCTAAACATATTCTGAGGCGACCATAATGCAAGCCCTCGCCAAGATTGCTTTTGGAGTCTTACCGGCCCGCCAACTTTTCGAGCAGCGGAATGACTTTCAGGATCGCGTGACGCTCAGTTGCGGTAAGCCGAGCGACGTCTGCGGCCAGCGCAGCAACGCGGCGGCGTTGACCGGCGTGCAGAAGAGTGTGACCGGCCGCTGTGGCCTCGACGCGCACGACGCGTCGGTCCGAGGGGTCGGGAACGCGACGCAAGAGTTTGTCGGCCTCGAGCGCAGCGACGAGACGTGACATCGTCGGAACGCGCACCTGCTCCACCATGGCGAGGTCGCCGATCGTTCTGGGCCCGCCGAACACCAGGACGGAAAGCCCGGAGAGACGAGGCGCGCTGAGGCCCGACGCGTCGTCTTCACGACGGAGGCGGCGCAGCAGGTGAATGGCGGCCGAGTGCAACCGGTCGGCGACGGCCTCGGGCGAGCCAGCGACAGGGGGTTTGGCAGCGGGTTGACGGGACGGCATGATGCTGTATGTTAGTTAGCGTAGCTAAGTATCTCAACCCACACGTTGCGATCCATGCCGACCCGCACCGCCGCGACCGACATCACCGCCGTCCGCCAGATCGCCCTCACGGTGTCTGATGTCGGGCGTTCCATCGAATTCTACCGCGACAAACTGGGGCTCACTTTTCTGTTCTCTGCCGGTCCGAACCTGGCCTTTCTCGACATTGGCGGAGTGCGACTGATGCTCTCTGGCCCCGAGGGCGACTTCAAGCCAGGGGCGAGCTCAGTGCTCTACTTCAAGGTGGCAGACATCACGGCGGCGCATGCGCTGTTTGTCAAGCGCGGCGTTCCGTTTCCGAGCGAGCCACACCTGATCGCCAAGATGCCGGACCATGATCTCTGGCTCGATGAGTTTCGCGACCCGGATGGGAATCCGATGGCCCTCATGTGCGAAATCAGACCGTAACAACAAGGTGAACGGTGAACGGTGAACGGTGAACGGTGAACGGTAACAACGCACTCACGGTTCACCGTTCACCGTTCACCGTTCACCGTTCACCGATCTGTTCTCCGGAATACGTGAGGAACTGCCGAAGCACCCGCTCCGTGAGACCCCACACCGTGTGCTCGCCGTGCTGAAAGATGCTCACGGTGCGTTCACCCCCACCCGCGCTCACCAGACCCATCCCCCACGCGCCTTGCTCGCGAAGCGCCGAGATGGGAACCCAGAACGCGCTGGCGACTTCGAGTGAGGGAATGATCTCGACGTCAGACCGCACGATGGCGACAAACGGCCGGATGATGATCGGCGGAAGCA
>JBDTMO010000212.1:0-8476 GCA_039934235.1 bacterium
GCGCGAGTTCACCAGCCGGACATGCACACACCGCCACGGATGACCAGGCGAGAGTTTGTCGGCGCCGGTGTCCTGGTCGCTGCCGGGGCGGCCATGTCGACGGCCTGCGCACGCGTGACGAAGGGCCCGCGAACAGCCATGCAGATCACGACGCTGCATGGCGCGCAAGTAAACGTCGACGCCTCTGCTCTACGCGAGTTGACGCGGCGTCTCAAAGGCGATCTGCTCACCGCCGACGTTCCGAGCTACGACACTGCGCGCCAGATATGGAACGCCGCCATCGACCGGCGACCGGCGTTCATCGTCCAGTGTGTCGACGCGCGCGACATTGCGCACGTGATGCGCTTCGCCGAGCGTCACGAGGCGCGGCTGTCGGTACGGTCTGGTGGGCACAACTCGGCGGGCTTCGCGCTGAACGACGGCGGAGTGGTGATCGATCTAAGGCGACTCACCAATATTCACGTCGATGTCGACCGAGAGACAGCGCGCGTTGGCGGCGGCGCGACCTTCGCCGATTTCGATGGCGCGACGCGCGAATCGGGGCTCGCGTCGACAGGTGCGATCATCTCGATGGTCGGCGTGGGTGGATACACACTTGGTGGCGGCGTTGGTTGGTTACATCGCAAGATCGGCCTGGCATGCGATCGTCTCGTCTCCGCGGAGGTTGTCCTCGCCGATGGCCGCATCGTGGAAGCGTCGGAGAGCAGTCACGCCGATCTGTTCTGGGCGCTTCGTGGCGGCGGTGGAAATTTTGGGGTTGTCTCCAGGTTTGAGTTTCGGCTCGCGCCAATATCGAATGTGCTCGCCGGTCTCGTGTACCACCCACTCGAAGCGCTTCCTGATGTCGCTGCGTTCGTTCGGGACTTCAACGCACACGCGCCTGACGACGCCTGCGTCTGGCTGATGATGCGAAAAGCGCCCGCATCGCAAACGCTGCCGGCCGAAATGCATGGTCGCCCGGTCGCTACCATCGCCATCTGTTACGCTGGCTCGATCGACGAGGGCGAAAAGCTGCTACGGCCATTGCGGGAATTCGGATCGCCACTGCTCGACCGGGTCAAGGTGCGTCCTTACGCGGCCTGGCAGAAATCACTCGACGGCGCGTGGGGAAACGGTTTTGGGAACCAGTGGCTTGGTCATTACCTGCCGATGCTCACCGACGCGAGCGCGCAGACGATGCTCGACCACGTCTCGAACGTGAGCTCGCCCCATACGGACGTGAAGCTCGTGCACCTTGGCGGCGCGGTGGCGCGAGTAGGCGAGGACGATACGGCGTTCAGCTATCGACAATCGGAGTATGCGCTCGTCATCCAGACACGCTGGTCGAATGCTCAGGAATCAGCTCCGCACCTGGCATGGAGCCGAGGCTTCTTCGACGCCATGAAGGCGCATGGTACCGGCAAGGCGTATGTGAACTTCATGGCCGACGAAGGCGACGAACGCGTCAAGGATGCGTACAATCCGCACACGTTCGCGCGGCTGCGCGCGATCAAGACCGCCTATGACCCCCACAACCGGTTCCGCATGAATCAGAACATTCAGCCGGGGTAGCGGCGAGACGTTTGCCGTTGGCAGGACGAGCCACGCGTCGATATGGCCGAGCGATCGAAGTATACTGTGCGAACGGATCGGCAGCGCGTGGCGCGTTGCTGCCGATCCAAACTCAATTCCTCGACTGGCGTTCTTCAAGGAGAACATGGCGCACGACTCGGCGCTTATCGCGACGATTGCGAGCGGTTTCGCGGCGGCGCTCATTCTCGGCCTGCTTGCGGCGCGCCTCAAACTGCCGCCGATCGTGGGGTATCTGGTCGCCGGGATCGCGGTCGGTCCGTTCACGCCAGGGTTCGTCGCGGACGGCGGAGTCGCGTCGCAGACGGCGGAGTTGGGCGTCGTGCTGCTCATGTTTGGCGTCGGTCTGCACTTTTCGCTGCGCGACTTGATGCTTGTTCGCGGCACCGTCGTACCGGGCGCGCTACTGCAAATGCTCGGCACCGGGACGATCGCCGCTATGGTTGGTCGGTTCTGGGGTTTGAGTTGGGGCGGAGCCATCGTTCTTGGTTTTTCACTCGCGATCGCGAGCACGGTGGTCGTTCTCAAAGGGCTGGAGGCGCGAGACAGGCTCGACTCTCCCGAAGGCCGCCTTGCCGTCGGTTGGCTCGTGGTCGAGGACCTCGCGATGGTTCTCGTGCTCGTACTGTTGCCCGCCGTTGCGCCGGCGCTCGGAGGAACGGCGGAGGCGGGAAGCACCGCTGGCGCTGGAAGTCTGGTCGTAACCATCGTACTCGCCGTCGGCAAAGTTGCCGGCTTCGGCGTCGTCATGTTCGTGGGCGGCCGGCGCCTCGTGCCATGGCTCCTCGAGCACGTTGCCCGGCTCGGTTCGCGCGAGCTGTTCACGCTGACCGTGCTGTCGATCGCGCTCGGCGTTGGAACGCTGGCGTCGCAGTTCTTCGGCGTCTCGTTTGCACTGGGTGCGTTCGTTGCCGGTGCGGTCGTGAGCGAATCGGACCTGAGTCACCGCGCAGCCGCGGACGCGTTGCCGCTGCAGGACGCCTTTGCGGTGTTGTTCTTCGTGTCGGTCGGAATGCTCTTCGATCCACGTGTCCTGATCGACCATCCAGGCAAGGTGCTGATTGGGCTGACGGTAATCGTCGTCGGCAAGTTCACGCTCTCATATGTCATCCTGCGCATGCTGGGCCAGACGTCCCGCATCGCCGTCACGCTTGCGGGGAGCGTCGCGCAGATCGGAGAATTCTCGTTCATCCTTGCTGCGCTCGGCGTCACGCTCGGGTTGCTCGACCGCGAGACGCAGGCGCTGATTGTCGCGAGCGCCCTGGTCTCGATCACGATCAATCAACCGCTGTCTCTTTTGCTCGACCGATTGCAAGCGCGACACGCTGGACCGGAGGACGAATTGCTCGACGGCGCGAGCGGCGCGAGTCGTGTAAGTCGTACGAGCCTGTTGAGTCGGTTGAGTCGCGCGAGTCGCGGCCTTGCTGTTACGACCGCGGAGGGCGTCGCCGGCGACGAGCCCGACCCATTCGATTTCTCGCTCCTGCGCGGCCATGTGATTCTCGTCGGCTACGGACGCGTGGGAACGACGGTCACCGAGGCGCTCGATCGCGCCGGTGTGCCGCACGTCGTCGTCGAGGAGCAGGAACGGATTGTCACGGGTTTGCGAAATCGCGGCCAGCGCGCCGTGTCGGGCGACGCGACGCGGCCCGAAGTCCTGAATCGCGCCGGCACCGTGGGCGCGCGGCTGATCGTGGTTACTGCGCCCGAGCCGATTCGCGCGCGACGTATTGTCGAAGTCGCACGCGGCATGAATCCCAAGCTCGCCGTCGCCGTGCGAACCCATAGCGCAGTCGACCAGGCGTTCTTCGAAGCGCTGCTCCATCGGCCCGGTGTGGAAGGCCGCGCGGTTTACGCGGAGCGCGAAGTTGCGCTGAGCCTCGCGCAGTACACGCTGCGTGCCATCGGGCATAGCGACGATGACGCGGATACACTGATCGCGGCGATTCGGGACAGGGAGACGTCGCCCACGGAGACGTTCGCCTCCATGCACACACGCGAGCTCGAAGCGATCCTGTCGGCGGATCGTCGTCGGGATGCGGCGACGCCGACAGACCCGAGACACGATCAAAGCTGATAGAGGCGTTGGAGCCGCATTACGTCCTTGGCATACAACGCCGCGGCGGCCGAGGCGCTTCACGGTTCGTCGTCGCTTCGCTCACGCTGCCGATACACGCGCATCATGTCGTCAATCAGAATTCCATCAATTCTCATTCCGGTAAGATTGACATTCGAGATCGAGACATTCGTGAGGTTGACGTTGGTGCACGCAACGCCGCTGAGATTCACGTTCGTGAACGTCGCGCCGTGCAGGTTGACGTCGTCGTAGCGCGAGCGCGCAAGGGACACACTCGTAAACGACGAGTCGTCCAGATTCGAATCGTGTATCAGGAGCGGTTCGCGAACATTGTTCAGATTCATTTTGCAGTTCCCGCTTGAGGGTGGGTACGATCGCGATCTGTTTATTCGGTCTCGATGGTTTGCCGCGAATGACCATCGTGTCCATTAGTTGCCCCGCCGCCTGGTTCGACATTCCTGATTCTGCGATCAGTTCGCCAAGCGGACGGGTGGCCAGGCGCCCATGAGGCAGAGGAACGTAATCGTAGATGAGACTCGCGGCCTACCATCTCATCGAGAAGCCGGGAATCGTGGTGGGCCAACGGCTGCTGGGCGCGCGAGGGCAGCCGATTCCACTCGAGTCCACGGCGCCCGCTCCGTAACAGCGCCTCGCCGGCGAGGCGTTGCCATGCGGTCGGCAACGTCGCACTGCACAAGTGAGTCGCGGCCGCTCGAGGGGAAGTCCCCCCAAGTTGGCGTGCCATTCGGCGTCGTAGAGGAGAGACTGGCCGAGCATTCCTCTACCCGGGAATAGAACGGAGACTCGTGCCGTCCGCATCATCGAGAGCGGTTGCATCGAGGTGTCCGAAATCGACCCGGGATGCGGCCAAGTGATTCTGACGACCGACCGTAGAGGATAGATGCGCCTTGCCCGACTCGCACCGCTGGTAACGCTCGCAATTCTTGGCGCCTGCGCCCAGGACATGCCGACCGCCCCCCGCTCGCCATCGCTCGCGGCGCCCAGTTCGCCCGCCGCGCTGCTTGGCCCCGACGAAGCCGTTCGCATCATCAGCATGGTGACTGATGCATTCGGGAACACGGTCATGGTCGCCGAGTACGCGGCTGGCGTCTATCTGGATCCCACGACGCCCGCTGCAGTGGCGTCTGTCACCATCAAGACGTCGATCCCCTCTGTCTCGAGCGGTTCGACGAAGACCCCATGCATCACGAGCACGATCGTGAGCATCGAGACGACCGCAGGATGGACATCGAGCGTAAGAAAGCCCGGGGGATGCGACAAGCCGATCGAAGTCGCGCTTGATAATCTGTCGCTCAACCAGAAGGCGACGTTCCAGTTCCTCTACCTGTTCGGGAAGACGCGGATCGACAGCGGCTTGATCAAGTAACTCGAACTACCGGCGCTCTTTTACTCTCTTTGGAGAATTCAGCACAATGAATCGCAAGGTGATTTTTACGGTTGCTGCGCTCGTTGCCAGCGTGCTCGCGGCGTGCAACGATTCTCCGTCGCCGCTGTCGCCGACTACGTCTCCGGCATTCGCACAGGGTGGCGGTGGCGGTGGAATACCAGCGCCGTCTCGCTGTGGATCGATTGTCGTCACGAACAATCCGCAGTCAGTGCGCCGAAGCGTCATGCCGGACATCAAGTTCAATGTCGAGAATTGCGGGACAGTCGCGCTGTCCCTCACCGTGACGATCACGGAGACTGAGGGCTTCCTTTCGGTGCTGTGTCCGTCACCGGTCGCCAGCCCAATCTCGATCGCTCTAAACGCGAAGCAGAAGGTCAGTGCGACGGCTCCGGTGTATCGCGGACCGTGCGGTACGACGGGACCGGTCAACGGAACGTTCGTCGACGGCAGTAATCGCTGGCAGGGTCACAATCTCCTGCTGACCCTCACCGACGACGCAACCGGCGTTGTCTACGGCTCGGCCCCATTCAATTGGCAGGACGTGTTCGTGCCGGGGATCTAAACCATGTGTGTTTAACGGATGGGTGCCGCAACAAAATACACGCGACACTATGACGAGATTCAAGAACGGCGGCCACGGCCGCCGTTTTTCGTCTCTCTACCTACGCGTCAGTGCACTGGCCACAGCCATCCGATTGCGCTGCCGGCAAGCAACCCACTGCCCAGGCTCAAGAGGAAGTTCCCCATCTTCGGCGTGCCGTTCGGCGTCGTACAGGTTGGACTGACCGAACATGTCGAGAGTGCAACGTGCAGCCCCGTATACGCTCCCACCGCAGCGCCAACCGACGCGCCAATCGCCACGTTCCGCGCGCGCGTTTCCCGTCGCGCGAAATCGTGTGCTCCCACCGGAACGACGCCTCGCGTTGCCCACGCGGGAATCAGCGTTGCCACCTCGGTCGACTCGCCAACGAGTGATCGCGTGCGATCGACCACACGCGCGACGGCATTGTCGAAGTTCCGGTTGTTCTCGTCTGCGCTGTTCGCCGGCTGAATGTGTTCGGTGATCGTCCACAACGAGACGCGCGACTTCGGGTCGACAATCGTGAGGCTGAGTTGTGGATCGTAGACGAGATCATCCTTCGTCGCCTTGTCCACGATTGGGCTGGCGAAGCGCACGGCGAACACGATATCCGCATCCATCGGTGAGTCGATGATCTCGTATTTTCCCCAGCGCCTGAGCGCCGAGTTGAACTGGTGGAACGCCCTGTCCGGGCCGCCATCGTACTTTGTTAGCCGGAAATAACTCTCGGCCCCATAGCTGTCGCTGCCGGCGTTGGACACGAAGACGCGCGTGGCGTTGAGGATCTGGCTGGAGACCGGCGCATCGCCCGGGGCGCTCTGCGCACGCGCGACGGACGGACCAATCAACACGGCTGCAATCAGGGAACCCGCGAGTAAGGTTGATGAGATGGTCGACATATGTCCTCTGGAATCGGGATAGTGGGCGATGCGGCACGAGGCCCTTCGCCGACCGCGCGATCCAGTACGCGTCAGACGTATACAATGTTGCGTACATAAATTTCGTAAAGTCTGTCCGCTTTCGTGCGCTTTTCGCGTGTTTCGTCCTCAGTACGACAGCCCGAAGCCGAAGGGAAAGAGCGTGTCGGCCTTGTCGTAGCCCGGCGCATCGCTCGCCTGCCGAATGATCGCCTCCGCGCTCCGCGCAAGCGCGAATGGTAGCTTGCCCTGCGGCGGGAATTTGCCCGTCAGCACGTCCATCAAGGCGGCGTCTCGCACGCCGAATCACTCGACGGCGCGTTGGGAAACGGCTTCGGGAATCAGTAGCTCGGCCATTACCTGCCGATGCTCACCGACGCGAGCGCGCAGACGATGCTCGAGCACGTCTCGAACGTGAGCTCCCCGCATACGGACGTGAAGCTCGTGCACCTTGGCGGCGCGGTGGCGCAAGTCGGTGAAGACGATACGGCGTTCAGCTCTCGACAATCGCAATACGCGCTCGTGATCCAGACACGCTGGGCGAATGCTCAGGAATCAGCTCCGCACCTGGCATGGAGCCGAGGCTTCTTCGACGCCATGAAGGCGCATGGTACCGGCAAGGCGTATGTGAACTTCATGGCCGACGAAGGCGACGAACGCGTCAAGGATGCGTACAATCCGCACACGTTCGCGCGGCTGCGCGCGATCAAGACCGCCTATGACCCCCACAACCGGTTCCGCATGAATCAGAACATTCAGCCGGGTTAGCGCTTGGCTTCCGTACTGGCCCTTAGTCAGGAACCGATTGGTTGAACTGCCCCCTCGATCGCCCCAACATCGATCGGCACGCTGCCCAGCGAGCTCCGGAGCGCGTATTCCTTCCAGAGCGAGTAGACAGCGGGAATCACCACAAGCGTGAGCACAGTACTCGAGATCATGCCGCCGACCATCGGCGCCGCGATGCGTTTCATCACGCTCGCGCCGGTGCCGTTCCCCCAGAGAATCGGCAACAAGCCCGCCATGATTGCGCTCACGGTCATCATCTTGGGACGGACGCGTTCCACGGCGCCTTCGATCACGGCATCATACAGATCACGAATCGTCGGTTGGCCACCGCGGGCAACGCGGTCCTTCCAGGCATTGTCGAGATAGATGAGCATCACCACACCGGTCTCCGCCGCGACGCCCGCGAGCGCGATGAACCCGATCGCCACGGCCACTGACCAGTTGTAGCCAAGCGCGGCGATGAACCAAATTCCGCCGACGAGCGCAAACGGGAGGGAGAGCATCACGATCAGCGCCTCGCCGACGCTCTTGAAGTTGAAGTAGAGGAGCAAAAAGATGATCGCCAGCGTTGCCGGGATGACGAGCTTCATCTTCTCCTTCGCGCGCTGCATGTATTCGTACTGGCCGCTCCACACGATGCTGTATCCGGGAGCCAGTTTCACATTGCGCTCCACCATGCCTTGCGCCTCGGCCACATAGCCGCCGATGTCGCGTCCGGCAACGTCTACATACACCCACGCTGTCGGCATTGCGCCTTCCGTGCGCACGACCATCGGGCCGGCCACCTGCTTGATCGTCGCAAGCTGGCCGAGCGGAATCTGCGCCGTCCGCAGAGCGGTCGCCGACCCGGGCATCCCAGGGCCAGTCCCCATGCGACCACTGGCGGGCACCCCGTCGGTCGCGCTTCCCACATCGTGGTTGACGGGTACGAGGACCGACGCGAGCCGCTCAGGTGTATTGCGCAGCTCCTGCGGATAGCGTACGCGCACACCATAGCGCTCGCGCCCTTCGACGGTCTGCGTGATCGTCATTCCACCGATCGCCGTCGCGATCACGGCCTGCACATCGCCGACGTTCACTCCATGTCTCGCCGCCGCCGTGCGATCGATGTCGATGTCCAGGTAGTAGCCCGACACCGC
>JBDTMO010000213.1:0-8475 GCA_039934235.1 bacterium
CGACCGATAGGAGGCACGAGCGCGCGTTGCGTCACTGACGTCCATGCCCGCCCGTCCCATTCCCAGGTGTCCGCCAGCACGCGTTCGCCGTCGTCGCCTCCATACATGACGACGCGATTGCGGCGTGCATCGTACGCAACAGGCGCCCCTCGACGGCGGACGTGAGGATCGTTGCGAACGCGCCACCCCTCACGCTCGGTCCAGGTGATCGTGTTGGCGCGGCCATCGGGTTCCCATCCAGCGAACATCAGCACGTTCCCTCCACCGGCGAGCGTGGACGATGCCTGCGGGCTGAAGCGCGGACCAGTCGAGTCGACGATCGCCCACAGCGCGTTGCGCACTTCGTACAGCGCCGCCCGAAACGCACCAAGCGAATCGGGTGCTTCCGCTGCGATGAGCAGCGCGCCACTCGGCCGCGCGACCAGCGAGTTGGCGATGAGAGCCCGCGTGACGCGAGTCTCCATTTGCGTCCAGCGCGTTCCGCTCCAGCGCCAGGTGTCATCGAGCGATGCGTTGCCAGCGCCACCCCCGTGCACGACGACGGATTGCGTTCGCGTATCAAACGCGGCAACCATGTGCTCGCGCCGGCCCAAGCCGATCGTATCGCGCAAATCCCACCGCGTGCCGTTCCACTCCCACGTATCGCTCAGCACTTCGTTCTGCTGCCCCGCCCTGCGCCTCCCACCGTACAGCACGACGACGCCACGGCCAGGATCATCGACGAGGGTAGCATCGACGCGACCCGGAGGGCCGTCCGCGGACAAGCACGTCCATCGCGCACCGTCCCATGCCCACAACGTCGACGGATACCCGATAGCTGCATCTCCGCTCTGGCCACCGAACATCAGAATGCGCTGTCGCGCGCTATCGTATGCCAGCTGATGTCCCGTACGCGGCTCCGGCCGCGGCACGCCGCACGCACCCGGAAGCGTCGTCGAACCAGCGTTGGCGCCAAGTGTTGAGTCCACGGCGAACGCGATGGCAAGGGCAGCCCACCGGTGCCGCGAGCAGAGGTCGAATGATGTCATGTCCAAACCTGCGCGACGCGGGTGCGCTTTCCTTGAACGATGTTGCCGCAATCAGGCGATGCCGTTCACTGTACCGCGCAGTGTCACAGCATTCGTCGCAGCGTAATGTTGGCCACGACGACCCGTCCGCCTCTCTCCACTTGGACGCGAACCGTGCCGCCCTCCTGCGCACGCAACTGATGTCGCGCTGCGGCGAGCGTCAGTGTTTCTCCTTCGTTCGTATCTATTCTCGTGATCACGTCGCCCGCGCGGATACCAGCGAGCGCGCCTGAACTCCCGGGGAGGACCGACTTCACGGTCAGCCTGCGATGACCAGCGTCAGGCGCGATGATGAACAGTCCGCTCATGTCGAAGGCGCTCGCTCCAGCGCTGGAACTCAGTGGCTCCAGGATGAGCCGCTTTCTCGCATAGTCAAAGATCATTCGGAAATGTGCGAGATAGTCGGCGCCCAGTAGCGCGTCATACCGCGTCGACTTCAGGGTCCCGCCAGACGACAGGCCGACGATGGGCGACTCAAGCCGTGTTCGCTCATTGCCTGAGAGTCCGAGAGAGGCTGCGCGCACGAACTGATAGTGGGTCTCACCGCCCATCCCTGCACCGAATTCGGTAGTGACGGATGCACCGAAGACGCGATCGAGACCGTGCATACGCGTGAATGGCTCCGTGACGAGTAGGTTGGCCTTGGCGCCGAGATCGACCAGCATGCGTGCCGCGTACCGCTTTCCATTGGGCGCTTCAATCCAGCCCTGCGTAAACGGGATGTCGTCGACGATGTCGAGTGGCACCTCCACTCCGGTGCCACGGTAGACGAACGTCTCCGGCGCGTTCACGCGCATCACCGAGGCAGCGGGATCCAGTTCAACCACGTGCTCACGAAAGAACCGCGAGCCAATGATGCCCGGAATCGCGCGACCACTCGAGGGACCGAGCAAGGAGTCCAGGGGCGCAACGCGTGCCGAGAGCGGGCCGAGTCCTATCGATGCGATGCGGAGCGTGACGTCGTCGGCGTCCGCGATTGGAGTCTGTTTCCCTCCCGCTCCCGTCGTCGCACCGGCTGCCCGTGATCGAACGCCCGTACTATCGGCGACGCGACTGTCGATCAGTGTTGGCTGAGCGCCGGTATCCAGAATGAACCATCGCACTGGCCCTGACCGCAGGGCGACGGGGACGTAGAACCGCGCTTCCTCAAATTGCACCCGCACGGTGCTCGTCTGGGAAATCGCGGGAGTCAACGCAATGACGACTGCCATCGCACTCGTGACGATCGATGTCGGGCAGGAACACATCTGGTCAACGGGATTAGTGTGCACCGCGGAAAATCGGCTCGTTCCCCTAGACACTCGGCAGGCCATATTGGTTCGCGCCCGGATATCGCGCGCTACCACACCGCCGCTCGTGTCTTCGAAGGTTGCGATCGCGTTGGCAGACTGCGTCAATTCTGTTCAAGCCCGGTACGGCGGAGATGACTACCGTGTTCGGTCGAACCGATCGTGTTCGCGTCGCAATCCTGCCGCGGCCTCTTGTTCTCGCCGTAAGCACTCGCTCCCTTCTCCAGTTACGGAATCATGATCATGCGCTCTGCCGTTCGATCCGCGCTTTTTGTGTTGCTGCTCGCCGCGAGCCCTGCTGCGGCCCAGTCACTACGCGTGCGCGCGGACGGGCGACGCGAACTATCGATCAAGTCCGCAGTTCTCGGAGCAACGCGATCACTGTATCTCGCGCCACCACTCGGCGACAAGAATCGAACGGCCACCGCGGTCCTGGTACTCCTCGATGCGGATGACGAAGTCCAGTTCAATGCCGCGATAGCGAACATCCGCTTCCTCGAAGATCGCGGAGCGATCCCACCGCTGTTGATTGTGGGTGTACCGAACGGCGCGACTCGAAACACGGACCTCGCCCCGGCGGCTGGGATGGGCGCGACAGCGTCAGATCCAAGGAGTCGCGACGGGACCGATCGGTTCGCCCGCTTTCTCGAGTCGGAAGCGCTGCCGGCCGTGCGCGCCCACTATCCCACACTGCCGTACACGGTCATCGCCGGACACTCACTCGGCGCGCTCTTCGTGCTGCAGGTTCTCGCGACCCGGCCCGGTCCGTATGCGGCGGCCATCGCGATGAGTCCTTCGCTGTGGTGGAGCAACGGGGCGCTTGGCGCACCGTTCGCCGAGGCAATCAAGCCCCTCCGCGCGCCATTCAGGTTGTTCGTGTCAAGCGGCGCCTACGAACCGCGAATCGACGTGCCCACACAGCAGTTCGTGGCCTCACTGCGAGCCGGTCTCTCCACGGGCTCGCTCGAGTTTCGCTCGCGGCACTACCCCGAAGATTCTCACGCGCTCACGCCGCTTTCAAGCCTGACGGACGGGCTCCGATTCGTGTTCGAGCCGACGTCATTGGCCGTGAGCACCATCAATCTGCTTGACGGCAACTCTGATTCGGCGAGCGTGGTTGCGGCCTTCTTCGGCGTGGCACATCGATACGCTGCTGGCGCGCGAACGATCGGCCTCGACACGCTGGTCCCGGAGAGCTTTGCCCTCCGGTCAGGCGCGTCGGCACTCGTGAACCTGCGCAAGCCACGCGCAGCCGGTGTGATTCTCGACTGGGTCGTCCGAGCCTACCCACGGTCTGTGGCTGCCCGCGACACATATGCCGATGCGCTTGTGGCGGCCGGCGAGCTCCCAGCGGCGCGCGCGGAGTATGCGCGCGCGATCGCCCTCGCCAAGGCGTCCGGAGATTCGTCCGTCAGCGTGATTCGAGCAAAACAGCAGGCGATTCCAGTGTCGCCTCCCTCACTCCGCTGAGCGTTTGTCATCCTGAGCGAGCGAAGCGAGTCGAAGGATCTGCACTGGTTTGTCATCCTGAGCGAGCGAAGCGAGTCGGTGGATCTGCACTGGTTTGTCATCCTGAGCGAGCGAAGCGAGTCGGAGGATCTGCACTGGTTTGTCATCCTGAGCGAGCGAAGCGAGTCGAAGGATCTGCACCCGTTTGTCATCCTGAGCGAGCGAAGCGAGTCGAAGGATCTGCACCTTGCCGCACTAATTGTGAGTGCGGGGTCCGACGTCAGTCTTCATGAACGTTCCCAATGCGAGAGACTACCGCGTGTATCGATTCCGCTCACTTCATCGCCACTTGATCCGCGTAGCGGCGTTCTGCTGCACCGCTATTCCTGTCGGGGCGCAATCGCCCTCGTTTTCCCTCGTCGGGGCGGCTTACGACGAGGCGCGCGGGCGCGCCGTCATCATTGGATCGTCAACAGCGACTGACTCGGTCGATACATGGCTCTGGGACGGCAAATCGTGGAGCACCGTAACGGGCGCGGGGCCGTCAAGTCGAGAGGAGCCGCTCATGGTGTACGACAGCAAGCGTCGGCGCGTGCTGCTACACGGTGGCGGGCCCACGTTCAATGATACGTGGGAGTGGAACGGATCGACGTGGCGTCTGCTCGACGCGTCGGGCCCCCCCATGCGCGTTGCTGCTGCGCTAGCCTATGACGCGCGACGCGATCGTGTCGTGTTGTTCGGCGGCAGTTCACCAACGGGGAACCAGCTCAACGACACATGGGAGTGGGACGGCAACCGGTGGACACGTGTCGTCGCGGATGGCCAGGTGGGGAGTCCGCCCAGACGAGCGCTGCACGGTTTGGCCTACGACGTCAAGCGCGGCCGCACGGTTCTCGCGGGTGGGTTCAGCATGGTTGGGCGCACGCCTACGCCTCACAGAGATACATGGGAATGGGATGGGTCTCGCTGGCGGCAGATCGACGCAAACGGACCTGGCGCGCGGGACCACGTTGCCATGGCATATGATCCTTCGCGTGAAGCCGTCATCCTGCATGGAGGGGGAACACCAACAGGAGGGATGCAGGGTGACACATGGGCGTTCAACGGCGCCGCATGGACGCGCATCGCGGAGTCAGGTCCTGCACTCGGCCGTCATCGCATGTTCTATGATGCCGGCAGCAAGGCGCTAAGTGTATATGGCGGGTGGGGGCCAAACAGGTTGCAAAGCACGGAGATGTGGGCACTGCGCGGGGGGACGTGGGAGCGCGTATCGCCGTGAACGGCCAGGCGCCAACATGCGCTTGTAAACATGCTTCCACGTGAGATCAGCGCGACACCACCTATCTCGCATCGGCGCCCGGCAAGCGCACACCTATTGGAGTACCGAGCTTGCGATGCAGAAACGCCGGCACTTCGCGCGCAATCAGTAGTGGTTCAGCGTCATGCCCGGCAAAGGGCGATACCCATACATGTCCCGCTGCGAGCCCGCGACGCTTCAGCGCCGCATGCAGCACCTCGGCGTTTTGGCGCGGCACGCTCGTGTCTTCTTCACCATAGAACGCGAGCACCTCGGGCAGCCGATCAACAACGTACTTCGGCGAACTGGCGATCATCGCCCGTCGAGCGTCGCTGAGATGCCATCGTCCTTCGAGGACTGGCTGCACAATGCGTTCTACGAATTGACCGCCGGGACGGTCGGGACCAGCGTGCGCGGCGATCACGCGCGCCACCAACGCATTGCGCGGCGCTCCGTACTGCCACATCGCGTCAAACCAATCCATCGGTGCTGAGATCGCGACGGCGCAGCGAATGCGCCTGTCGCGCGCGGCGGCGAGCAACGCCACTGCGCCGCCCCGACTGCGACCGATCGTGCACGCTCGCGATTGGTCAACGGCGCTCGTGAGTTGCGCCGCGGCATGCAGTGCCATCAACGCGTCGTCGGCTCCGCCGTCCCATCCGTCAACGCGATCCCCCTCCGAGGCGTACCCGATCCCGTCAACGATTATGCGCTCACCGCGAATGGCGGGCTCGATCACGACATAGGCGCTCGCCGCGGTGCCGAGCAATGGCAGAATGGCCGTGCCCCGACTCAGGTCAAGCGGCGAGAACGACGGATTGGTTCCCTTGATGGAGAGCAATGTCGCGCAGCATCCGCGCGCCGCGTGAAGGGGCTCAACCACCGAAGCGATCTGAGAGCCGACGGCGGTCGTGTAGCGAATCACGCGCTGCGTAAACGTGTCCGCGGCTTGCGTGAGTTGTCGCTGCAAGAGCACCTGGACCTGATCCGTCACCCGACTCCGCCGTGCCGTTGCACGCGCCGCGTCGCGAAGCTCAGCGGCCGTGGGCGGCGCAAAAAGTTCCGGCAACGTGAACGAGAGTGGGAGCGTGTCCCGCACGCGCCGCGCGGAAAGCGCGCCAAAGAGCCGGTCTCCCAGTGACGCCGACGACAGGTGCCTGAGCGTGAGAAAACGCGCGGCCGTAGCGCGCCGCGTTGGGAAGCGGTCGAAGAGTGTGGCCGCAAGCGCGCGAATGGAATCCTCTCCGAACCCCGCGCTGGCACTCGCAGCATCCGCCACACGCCCGGCGATCAGCAACTCCAACGCACTCGGTGCGCCCGTTGCTCTGGTCATACGCGGACCAAGCCCAAAACCCGTTACCCTGATCGCCAGCACGCGAGCAGCGCCGTCACGCTCCAACACCACCGTTCGATGCGGTCGGCCGGCCACCGCGAAGGAGTCGGCTGTGAGCGGCAGCAGATACTCGATCGACGTTGCTCGCGCCGCAACGAAGGCGAGTGAATCACCGCAAGTGGCGAGATAAGCGACGTTGTCGCCCGATGCGTAGCGCCCGGTTGCGCCGCCGCTCTCTGCGTAAAGCGCGCGCGTGCGCACCGCGTGAATCGTGCACGAGCGCTCGGTGACCGGCGAAAGCGTCGAGAGCGCCAGCGCCAGCATGGTAAGTGAGGGCATGCGGGCTGAGACACGTGGGTGCGAGCGATGGTTTGATCGGCCGGTTGCGAGCAGAGTTCACGAGGACGGTGCGCATCGGCGAACGATGCCGCGCGCCACGAGTCGCATCGTCTATCCGAGCGTGCTCTAATCGGGCTACAGCGTGACCGTTTGCCTCGAAATCGCCCGTGCGAATACTCCCGGCGTCACGCCAAGCACCTGCTTGAATGAGCGAGTCAGGTGACTCTGGTCGCTGAACCCCGCCGCATAGGCGGCGCCAGTGACGTTCATGCCAGAGCGCAGGAGGTCCTGCGCACAACTGACGCGCAGCTGCTTGACGTACGCGTACGGCGAGACATCGAACTCACGGCTGAACACCCGGATCAGGTGAAACGGACTCATTCCGGCAATCTGCGCCAAGGTCGAGAGATTGATCGACGACGTCACGTGAGCGTGGATGTAATCGCGGACTGCGTAGACGGCCGCGTGGTGGGCACCCGCAACTGGCCTCCTCTCGGGTCTGGCAGTGCAATGGTTCGCGAACAGGCGCCGCAACGCATGCGTCATGGCCTCCACTCGCGCTTGCGCACACATGTCGAGGTCCGTCACCGGGTTGGTGAATTGTCGATGCATGGCCAGCAACGCCAGAGCCAGGGCAGGGTCGTCAACGATCGGCGTTTCGAACGCGAGCATCGACAACCGGCGTTGCGGGACCGACAGGAAGTGCGAAACGACCTCGCGCCTCAGATAGAACATGCGGTAGGACCATCCACTTGTGCCCACTGGCTCGGTTCCATGGATTTCCCCTGGATCGAGCGCGAGAACCGCACCGGGGCGCGCCAAGTGCGTCGCTCCTCGGCACCGCAACAGATGGGCGCCGGCCTCGATCGCCCCCACCGCGTAGAAATCGTGCATGTGCGGCGGAAAGTGGATCTGTAGCTGGTCGCCGTACATAAGATCGATCGTCACGCCGTCGAGAGACGCCTGCCAATATTGCGCGTCGCCACCAGGACGCAGCGCATGGGCAGCGCTGGTCATGCGTTGGCACCGTCATCGGTGTGCACAGCGCATTGTGATGGCGCGAGTTGCGTCATGGTGGCCGGTGGCAGGTGATCCTTCACTCACATGAGTCTCGTTCATGCCGCCGACGTCGTGCGTGTCAGGGTCAGCCACCCTTCGACACCCGAAGCATGTGGAGGGTTCGTGAGGCCCGTGAGCTTACGGCGAGACGCTGAGCATTCTGGCGATCGACTTCGTGCGCCGCTAACGCCAGCAACGGTCTTTGCGCCGGGTTCGCTGGACGAGGCGGGGCAGACAGCGAACACGTCACGCCCCTTCGACGCTCCGCCCTAAGCCGCTCCCTGGTACGGGGACACCAGCGTCGGTGCTGGACTTCCGGAAGGATGATGACGGGGTTTGCCGGGAGAAACCCATGCTCATCAGCGGGCACGGAGGGTTGGCGCCGTAGGCGTGGTCACTCTACGAACAGCTGAGCAGGTGCATGATCTGGGATTCGTCGATTATCGCGATTGACGGCATGCGGCTTTAGCGTAGCTTAGCCAGCTGAACAACTGGACGGAGCATCGAGGTGCTGAAGGAGTTCCTGTCGTAATTGTAGCTTCGGTGCGCATTCAATTTCCCCGACGTCTCGCCGCATGGTGACGCAAACCCGAGTCCCGGCGACGGCCGAGCGGCCGACGCGTCGCCGGTTCTTCATCACGG
>JBDTMO010000214.1:0-8470 GCA_039934235.1 bacterium
GATCGACCGGCACGGGCTTCGCGCCACCGAAGACGACGAAACGACCACCAAGCAATGCCGAGCCGGTCAGCATCACGAGCGGAAGCAGGATCGTGAGATACGGATCGATGTGCTTGAGCGGATTCCAGCTCAACCGCCCTGCTTCGAGCGCGGTGCGATCACCCTGCTTGAGCGCCGCGTAGCCATGTGCGATCTCGTGCGCAATCACCGAAAAGAGCAGTATTGGCGCGACGAGCAGGATTGTCTGAAGAGTATGCAACGGGTCCGGGCGAGAACGGCGGGCGCTGAGCGGTGCGCAAGGGCGTAAGGTAGTGGGCCTGTAGAGGAGAGTAAAGCGCCGCGTCGCGCTCGCCAACATGATGCGGCAGCTTGACTTCGACCCCTTGTCCCGATAGGCTTATGGGCTCGCGACTCTCGCGACCAATACTGATTTTTTTGGAGATCTTTCGTGCCGAATATCGCATCCGCGAAGAAGAACATGCGGAAGTCGCGCGCCGCGACTGCGCGCAACCGCGCGCAGCGCTCCGCGCTCCGCACCGCGCTCAAGAAGGCCAAGGCGCCAACGGCTACCGCAGACGAGCGGACGCAGGCTGTCAGCCTCCTCGATCGTGCCGCCCGCAAGGGTCTGGTGCACAAGAACCTCGCCGCACGCCAGAAGAGCAAAATGGCCAAGGCTGCAAGCGCCTGACGCACTTGTAATAGGAAAATGAAGTCGCCGGTCGGCATCCCCATGCCGGCCGGCGATTTTGCTTTGCGGCGTTGCTCAACGAGCCTCGCCCAACCCTACAGCGACGCCAACTCGGCGCCGCAGCGCTCGCAATACCACTCCGTTGGATAATTCATCGCTCCACACTCTCCGCACTTGAGCGACTTGACGCCGTCGGACAGGCTGTCGCGGCGAATGGCGGAGCGACCCCCGGTCACGTGCAAGGAATCTGCTTCCTTCTGGATGACCGGAGTGCCGAGTGGCGTGGTTCCGTCGGCCAGATGAACGATGGAATCCTCCTGGGACCGGCGAGCAAATCGGTCCTGACGCGACTTCTCGTCGGGCTCGTCCGCAGGCGCCGCCTCGAACGCGCCCGAAGGCGTGTCCACCACCGAGCTGAGAAAAGCGAGTTCGTCGAATCCCTGTGAGCGCCGCGGCATGTGGGACGGCACGTCGGTCTCCGGCATCGACGCCAGAGGCACCATCGGCGCCCTGGGCGCAACGGGCGCCGGCGGGGTCGGCGGAACCGCCGCTTCCTCGATCTCAATGAGCTTCTGCTCCGCCGCAATCACGGACGCCGACAGTTCCATCGGCGGCGCGGCATCCACAGACTCGGCGGGAGCTGCTGGTGGTGTCACCACGGGCGGCGCAGGCGCTGTGGTAGCGACGACTGGCGCAGCGTCAGGCCCGCGTTCCGGCACCGCGGGCGCCGAGGTCGGCGACGGCCGTACCGTCGAGTCGAGCAGTTCGCGCGTCCGGGCAAGCTCCTGCTCCACTTCGCCACGTCGCATTGTCAGGTCGGCGAGCGTCGCGTCACTCGCGGCGGACGAGCGCGCCCAGTCGTCGGCGGATAACTCGCCCACGCCCGCGCGCACCTCTGCCTCGTCACGCTGGTCCACCGCGCCCTGATGCTCCGCCGTCAACGCGCCCAGACGAGTCGCGAGTGATTCCATCTCGCCCCGCAGCGCATCGGCGTGCGAGCCAAGCTGTACAATCACCGCCTCGAGCCGACTCGTGTAATCGAGATGCACGCGCTCGAAAACATGCTTCGTCGTGGTCGCCCGCCGAGCCTCGAGTGCCGCAATCCAACCTTCGAAACGGCGTCGTTCCTCCATGAGCGCGCTGACCACGGTCACCGCCTCGCCTCCCGCGGGCGACGACTCGCTCGTTGCCGCATCGGGCCGCATGTCATCATTCGTCATCAGTAATCTCCCGCATCGTCGAGTGCCAAGGCGGCCAGCGCCGCATGTCGCGCGGCGCGTAATGCGTCACCCTCGCCAGGCGCGAGCGAATTCACTCGACCAAGCGTTCGTGCGGTGAGCATGATGCGCGCCGCGTGCTCGAGACTCTCCATTCGTTGGTGCGCCAGTAAGAGTGTCGGACCGACCGTCGTGGCGCCATGATTCGCCAGCAAGAACCCATCATGATGCGCCAGATACGGTTCCAGGGCATCGCCGAGCGCTGGCGTGCCCGGCATTGCATAAGGCACGAGCGGCACGCCGCCCAAGTGAAAGATAGTCTCCGGCAGGATGTCGTCCATGAAGTCGAGGCCAGCGACACCAAACCCGGTAGCCACCGGGGGATGCGCGTGCACGATCGCGCGCACGTCCGGCCGCTTCTCATAGATCCGGAGGTGCATACCTACTTCGGACGACGCGGAACCCGATCCGTTTCTCTTGGTCCCGTCGAGATCGAGCTCGATCAGATCATCCGGCGTGACGTCGACTTTGCACAATCCGGCGCGTGTTACAAGTACACGACCTGCCCCAAGCCTTACGCTGACGTTGCCGTCCTGCCCGGCAATCAGGCCCGCCGCGTAAAGGCGGCGGCACACCTGGACGATCTGGAGTCGCTCGGACATCTCGCCCCGCTCACTCGGCTCGGCGGTAAACGATGCGTCCATCGACAAGCGTGCAATCCACGCGGCCCCGCAACTCCATCCCTGCGTACGGCGTGTTTCGCCCTTTCGACCGGAATTTTGAAGCGTCCACTGTCCACGCCACGTCCGGATCAAACACCGTCACGTCTGCCAGCGCGCCGCGCCGCAGGGACCCACCAGGCAGCTTGAACAGTCGAGCCGGTGCGCACGCCATCCGCTCGACGAGGAGCGGAACGTCGATGATGTTGCGGTGCACGAGCCACGTGAGGTTCACGGCCAGCGCCGTCTCGAGCCCGATGATGCCGTTCGGTGCATCCGCGAACTCGCGTTCCTTCTCGTCGTAATGATGCGGCGCGTGATCCGTCGCAATGACGTCGATCGTGCCGTCCTTGACGCCTTCCTGCAATGCCTCGACGTCTTTCGCCGTGCGCAACGGCGGGTTCATCTTCGCATTCGTGTTATAGCCATCCACCGATTCCTCGGTGAGCGACAGGTGATGCGGGCACACCTCGGCCGTCACGTTGATGCCGCGTTCCTTGCCCCAGCGAATCAGCTCGACGGAGCCCTTCGTGCTCATGTGACAGAGATGGATGTGGCCACCTGTCAGCCGAGCGAGCAGGATATCGCGGATGGCCATGATCTCTTCTGCTTCGGCCGGGATGCCGCGCAATCCGAGTCGCGCGCTCATGAGGCCTTCGTTCATGGCACCACCGCGCGCCAACGTTGGCTCTTCACAGTGGTCAGCGACCGGAATGCCGAACGTGCGTGCATACTCGAGTGCGGTGCGCATCAACTGCGCGCTCTCCACCGGCTTTCCGTCGTCGCTTACCGCGACGGCGCCCGCGCCGACCATTTCGCCAAACTCGGCCAGCGTCTCTCCCATCTCGCCAATCGAAATGGCGCCGATCGGATAGACGCGCGATCCACCAGCCTTTTTTGCCTGGCTGATAATGAAGCCGACCGCTGCCTGATTGTCCGTCACCGGGTCGGTGTTTGGCATTGCACACACGGCCGTAAACCCGCCCGCGGCCGCGGCGCGCGCACCGCTCGCGATGGTCTCTACCTCTTCGCGTCCGGGCTCACGCAGGTGGCAATGCACGTCGATGAATCCGGGCGACACCACTCGACCCGCGCAGTCGATCGTTTCGAGCGCATCGCCATCGCGACGGACATCACCGACGCGACCGAAGGCCTCGACGACCCCATCGACGATCAGCAGGTCGCCGATGGTATCGAGCTTCTGCGACGGATCCACCAGGCGTCCGCCGCGAAGCAGGATCGCGGGCTTCGTCATCGTCCACCCCCGCCCTTCGCCGCTTCGGCCAGCTCGGGCCTGCCGCCAGAGAGCAGATACAGCACAGCCATGCGCACCGCCACGCCGTTGGTCACCTGATTGAGGATCACACTGTGAGGGCCATCAGCGACGTCGGAATCAATTTCGACGCCGCGATTCATTGGGCCGGGATGGAGAATCAGCAAGTCCTTCGGCGCGCGTGCCAGGCGCTCCGACGACACGCCGAACACGCGATTGTATTCGCGCAGCGAGGGAATGTAGCCACCCTGCATACGCTCGAGTTGGAGGCGCAGAATGTTCAGGGCGTCGGCCCATTGAATCGCGTCTTCGATGTGGTCGAAGACCGTGACATCGAATTGGTCGATTGCATTGGGCAGCAATGAGCGTGGTCCGCACACGCCGACCGATGCACCCATCTTCAGCAGGCCCCAGATGTTCGAACGCGCGACGCGTGAATGCAGCACGTCGCCACAGATGCAAATCTTGAGTCCATCGAGACGCTTGAAGTGATCGCGCAACGTGAGCATGTCGAGCAGTCCCTGTGTGGGATGCTCATGGGTGCCATCGCCCGCGTTGATGACGTTCGACTCGATGCGCTCGGCGAGAAACTGCGCGGCCCCTGATGCGCCGTGCCGAATCACGACCATGTCGATGCGCATCGCTTCGAGATTGCGCGCCGTATCGACGAGCGTCTCGCCCTTGCTGACGCTTGATCCGGAAGACGCGACGTTGACCGTGTCCGCCGATAGGCGTTTCTGCGCAAACTCGAACGAAACGCGCGTGCGAGTCGACGCCTCGAAAAAGAGGTTGACGATCGTTGAGCCGCGCAGCGTCGGGACCTTCTTGATCGCACGCTCGCTGATTTCCTTGAACGGCTCGGCGGTATCGAGGATGAGGCGAATCTGGTCGCTCGAGAGGTGCTCCAGTCCGAGCAGGTCCTTCCCGAGTGCACCGCTCACTGTTTCTCCGCGATGATGACGGCGTCCCTGTCGTCGAGCTCCTTGACGAGCACATCGACCCGTTGGCGTGCGCCGACGTCGATCGTCTTGCCGATGACGTCGGGCTGAATCGGCAACTCTCGGCCGCCGCGGTCAATCAGGACGGCTAGGGCAATGCGCCGAGGCCGGCCGAAGTCGGCGAGCTCGTCGAGCGCGGCGCGAATGGTTCGCCCAGTGTAGAGCACATCGTCGACGATGACGACGTGCTTGCCGTCGATTGCCCACGGTAGATCGGTCGGACCGACGACCGGGCGTGGGCCCACGGTTTGTAGGTCGTCGCGATACAGCGTGATATCGAGCGCGCCACTTGGCACTTCGACATGCTCGCGATCACGAATGGAGGATACGATACGCGCCGCGAGCTGGACGCCGCGGCGCTGGATTCCAACGATAATGAGGTCGTCGGTCCCCTCATTCAGCTCGACGATTTCGTCGGCCATTCGACGGAGTGCGCGGTCCATGGCACGGGCGTCGAACACAGTGTGCTGATGATCGGGCATGACGCGCAATATGGACGGCTGGCCGCGAAAACAGAAGCGTCTCAGCCTCCTCTCAGTGCATCACGACCTCCGCCATAACGTGACTGTCAGCGCATGGTAGATGGACCGTGAAGGTTGTTCCTACCCCGAGCTCACTCTGGACGCCGATGTGGCCCTTGCTCTGCTTCACGATACCGTATGTCATGGACAGTCCAAGGCCGGTGCCTTTCCCCGTTTCCTTGGTCGTGAAGAACGGTTCGAACAGGTGTCGTTGGGTGTCCTTCGATATGCCGGTTCCCGTGTCGCTGATCGTGACCTGCACGTACTTCCCCCCGACAATCGCGTCGTCACCGAATGCAGAGATCTCGAGCGCGACGTCCGACGTTCCAATCGTCAGGTTGCCACCCTCGGGCATGGCGTCTCGCGCATTGACGACGAGGTTCATGACCACCTGCGCCAGTTGACCACGATCGGCGAATGCGAGACCGAGTTCGGGCGCGAGCGACAGGTTGATTACGATTTCCACGCCAATGAGGCGCCGCAGCATCCCGGTCATGTCGGTGATCAGCGCGTTCACGTCCACCGGCGTCGCGTTCAGCAGTTGTTGGCGACTGAATGTGAGCAACTGTTTCGTCAGCAACGCCGCACTCTCCGCGGCCGTCGTGATCTCGCTCAGTTCATAACCGTGCCGCGCGGCCGTGACGCGATCAGTTGCGACGAGCTCGGTGAATCCGATGATCACCGTAAGCAGATTGTTGAAGTCGTGCGCAACACCTGCCGCGAGTCGTCCAATCGCGTCCATCTTGCTTGCCTGCCGCTCGCGCGCTTTCAGCTCCCGTTGTTCGGTAATGTCCTCGATGACGGAAATGAAATATTGAAAGGTGCCGACTGCATCGCGGTGGACACACGTGTTCACCTTGGCCCACAGGCAACTCGCGTCGCGCCGGCGATAGCACTTCTCATCGATCACGCTGTGATCAAGCGTCCCCGCAGCCATTTGGCGGAACGACTCTGCGTCCCTTGCGAGATCGTCGAGCTCCACGTAGTGGTGAATGACGTCGCCTCGCAATTCCTCCTGTGTGTAGCCCAACAGGTCACAGAGGCGCTGATTGACACGCAACCATTCGCCGTCGAGCCCAACGTGAACAATACCCACCGGCGCGGCATCGAATGTCGACCGGTACAAACTCTCGCTCTCTACCAGGTCTGCCGTACGCGAGTCCACCTCGGCTTCGAGTCGCCGAGTGGACCTATCATAAAAGTCGCCGTAGGCCTTCAGGCGCAGGAGATTTCTCACGCGTATGCAGAGCTCAGCGCGGAGCACGGGCTTGGTGAGAAACTCCTCAGCGCCTGCGCTGAGCGCCAGTAGCTTCGCGTCGCGATCGTCGAGCGCGCTCACCATGATGATGGGAATGTTCATGGTATCTGGATTGGCCTTCATTTGCGCGGCAAATTGATAGCCATCCATCCCCGGCAGCATGATGTCGAGCAGGATCAAGTCGGGGCGCCGCCGATCGGCTTCCAGGAGCGCGGCTTCGCCGCTACCAGCGGTGCTGATATCGTAGCCTTCGGCCGAAAGCATGATGACCAGTGTTTCCCGATTGTGGCGGTCGTCATCGACGATCAGGACTCGCGAGTGAATCTCAGGCTCGGCCGAGTTCGCGATCATGAGGCGGCCGGTCGCGTGGCCGCTGTGGTGGCGGAGTTGAGATATCGGATCGGCGCGGCATTGTGCACCTCGCGCCTGAGGTCGGGCCGCACCTGCCGCGTCACCGTCACCCCGCGCTCCGCGTCTGAGGTTTTACGCACGTCCTGGTGCCATATGTAAGGCAAGACGTTGTCCAGCTGGCGGTGGGCCTGCGAACCAGCATGCCACAAACGCGAAGATCGACCCGCTAACATCGGGTCGATCTCATGTTCCCTCTAACGGATCGGGTGAGATTCGAACTCACGGTACGCTTTCACGTACACACACTTTCCAGGCGTGCGCCTTAAACCACTCGGCCACCGATCCAACACGACAAACCGCTCTCTGCACCAAGCGCGCTGACGGCGCGATCCGCCGATCCAGCGCGCCTGGCCTATGCTCCGTCACCGTCCACGAGCGGACAGGGTGAGATTCGAACTCACGATACCCTTGCGGGTACGCCGGTTTTCGAGACCGGTGCTTTCAACCACTCAGCCACCTGTCCGGAACAGCCGAGTAATTTACCCCGACGCCGGAGGGGTGTCAACGAATTCACGGCCGCGCCGCATCGAGAAGAACTCACGCAACAGCGCGCTCGCTTCGGCCTCGCAAAGTCCGCCCTGCACCTCGGGACGGTGATTGAGCCGCGGATGGCGGAGCACATCGCCCACCGAGCCAGCCATGCCCGCTTTGTCGTCCCAGGCGCCGAACACCACGCGATCGACGCGAGAAAGCACCAATGCGCCGGCGCACATCGCGCACGGCTCCAGCGTCACGTACAACGTGCACCCGCCAAGTCGCCACGATCCCACAGCCGAACATGCCGCACGAATCGCGAGCGATTCCGCGTGCGCTGTGGCATCCTGATCACGAATGGTGCGGTTGTTCGCGTGCGCGATCAAGTCGCCATCTCTTACGATCACCGCGCCGACAGGCACCTCACCGGACTCCTCCGCGAGACGCGCTTCGGCGAGTGCAAGCTGCATCCACTGTAGGTCGGTTTCTGCGCGAGCAGTCATCGCTCAGGAGGATAGCGCTTTTGTGAACTCCAGCTTCCTGCCCTTGCCAGGCGTCACGACGATTCGGTCACCATCCACAAACCCGCCTTCGAGAATTCGCATGGCGAGAGGATTCTGGATCATCCGCTGGATCGCTCGCTTCAACGGGCGCGCCCCAAACGCCGGATCGTAGCCCTCCTCCGCAAGAAGATGCTTCGCCTCCGGCGTGACTTCGAGCGACAGCTTTCGCTCCGCGAGCATCTTTTCGAACCGCGCGAGTTGCAGCTCGACAATGTGCTCGATTTGCTCCATACCGAGTGGACGGAAGATGATGATGTCGTCGACGCGATTGAGGAACTCCGGCTTGAAATGCGCCTGGAGCGTCTTCAACACCTGCGCCTCGACGACCGCCAAGTCCCCACCTGAGTG